>NZ_JAHVHQ010000002.1:900000-1181777 GCF_019802205.1 Roseovarius atlanticus | reverse complement strand
GAGCTGGAGGCGTCGAAATACGACCTCAACTACATCGCGCTCGACGGCGAGATCGGCTGCATGGTCAACGGCGCGGGGCTCGCGATGGCGACGATGGACATCATCAAGCTCTACGGCGCCGAGCCTGCCAACTTCCTCGACGTGGGCGGCGGCGCCACCAAGGACAAGGTGACCGAGGCGTTCAAGATCATCACCTCCGACCCGCAGGTGAAGGGCATCCTGGTCAACATCTTCGGCGGCATCATGCGCTGCGACGTGATCGCCGAGGGCGTGGTCGCGGCCGTCAAGGAAGTGGGCCTGAAGGTCCCGCTGGTGGTCCGGCTCGAAGGCACGAACGTCGAGAAAGGCAAGGAGATCATCAACAACAGCGATGTTGACGTGATCGCCGCCGACGACCTCAAGGACGGCGCGCAAAAGATCGTGAAGGCCGTCAAAGGCTGAGCCTCGTAGGGTGGGTTTTTAACCCACCTTCCCAAAGATTGTATTAAGGAGAACGCCACAATGGCCGTCCTCGTCGACAAGAACACCAAAGTCATCTGCCAGGGCCTGACCGGCTCGCAAGGCACCTTCCACACCGAACAGGCCATCGCCTATGGCACGCAAATGGTCGGGGGCGTCACCCCCGGCAAGGGCGGCCAGACGCATCTCGACCTGCCGGTCTTCAACTCGGTCCACGAGGCGATGCACGAGACCGGCGCCAATGCCTCGGTCATCTACGTGCCGCCGCCCTTCGCCGCGGATTCGATCCTCGAGGCGATCGATGCCGAGATCCCGCTCATTGTCTGCATCACCGAGGGCATCCCGGTGCTGGACATGATGCGCGTCAAGCGCGCGCTCGAGGGCAGCACGTCGACCCTCATCGGCCCGAACTGCCCCGGCATCATCACGCCCGACGCCTGCAAAATCGGCATCATGCCCGGCCACATCCACAAGCGCGGCTCGGTCGGCGTGGTCTCGCGCTCCGGCACGCTCACCTACGAGGCCGTCAAGCAGACGTCGGACGTGGGCCTCGGCCAGTCGACCTGCGTCGGCATCGGCGGCGACCCCATCAAGGGCACCGAGCATATCGACGTGCTGGAATGGTTCCTGGCCGACGATGAAACCGAAAGCATCATCATGATCGGCGAGATCGGCGGCAGCGCGGAAGAAGACGCCGCGCAGTTCCTCAAGGACGAGGCCAAGAAGGGCCGCTCCAAGCCCTGCGCCGGGTTCATCGCCGGCCGCACCGCGCCTCCGGGCCGCCGCATGGGCCACGCCGGCGCCATCGTCGCCGGCGGCAAGGGCGGCGCCGACGACAAGATCGAAGCCATGAAATCCGCCGGCATCACCGTCGCCGAATCCCCCGCGGGCCTCGGCGAAGCGGTGCTGAAGGCGATCGGAAAATGACCTGTAGGGTGGGGGTCCACCCCACCCGTCCTTCCGCAGCGGCGGGATGAAATCCCGCCCTACGGTCAACCCCAACGAGGGAGCCTGAGATGACCGACCAATCCCCCAACGACCAGTTCCACGCCTCCAGCTTCATGCAGGGGCATAACGCGGAGTATCTCGAACAGCTTTACGCGCGATACGCCAACGACCCCAATGCGGTCGACGAGGCCTGGCAGGCCTTCTTCCGGGAACTGGGCGACGGGGATACGGACGTCAAGAAAGAGGCCGCCGGGCCAAGCTGGGCGCGCCCCGACTGGCCGCCGCAGCCCGCAGACGACCTCACGAGCGCGCTGACCGGCGACTACCCGACCGAGGTCGAGGCGCGCCAGGCCGGCGACAAGATCAAGTCGAAGGCCGCCGAGAAAGGCATCGAGGTCTCGGACGATGCGGTCAAACGCGCCGTTCTGGACTCGGTCCGCGCCCTCATGCTGATCCGCG
This sequence comes from Roseovarius atlanticus, assembly GCF_019802205.1. GTDB lineage: Bacteria > Pseudomonadota > Alphaproteobacteria > Rhodobacterales > Rhodobacteraceae > Roseovarius > Roseovarius atlanticus_A. Next base: position 1,179,911 of record NZ_JAHVHQ010000002.1, on the reverse strand, counting down.
CCTACCGCATCCGGGGCCACCTGGCGGCCGATCTCGACCCGCTGGGCCTGCGCGAAAGCCCCGACCGCCCCGAGCTCGACCCCAAATCCTACGGCTTCACCGATGCCGACATGGACCGGCCCATCTTCATCGACAACGTGCTGGGCCTGCAGGTCGCCTCGATCCGCGAGATCCTCGAGATCGTCAAGCGCACCTATTGCGGCACCTTCGCCCTGCAATACATGCACATCTCCGACCCCGAAGAGAGCGCCTGGCTCAAGGAACGAATCGAGGGCTACGACAAGGAAATCACCTTCACCCGCGAGGGCCGCAAGGCGATCCTGAACAAGCTGGTCGAGGCCGAGGGCTTCGAGAAATACCTGCATGTGAAATACATGGGCACCAAGCGCTTCGGCCTCGATGGCGGCGAGGCGGTGATCCCGGCGATGGAACAGATCATCAAGCGCGGCGGTCAGCTGGGCCTGAAGGAGATCGTCATCGGCATGCCCCACCGGGGCCGCCTCAGCGTGCTGGCCAACGTCATGGGCAAGCCCTACCGCGCCATCTTCAACGAGTTCCAGGGCGGGTCGTTCAAGCCCGAGGACGTGGACGGCTCGGGCGACGTGAAATACCACCTCGGCGCCTCGTCGGACCGCGAATTCGACGGCAACACCGTGCACCTTTCCCTCACCGCCAACCCCAGCCACCTCGAGGCGGTGAACCCGGTCGTGCTGGGCAAATCCCGCGCCAAGCAGGACCAGCTGGCCGACAAGGAACGCACCGCCGTCATGCCGCTCCTGCTGCATGGCGACGCGGCCTTCGCGGGCCAGGGCGTCGTCGCCGAATGCTTCGGCCTCTCGGGGCTGAAGGGCCACAAGACCGGCGGCACCATGCACCTCGTCGTGAACAACCAGATCGGGTTCACCACCGCGCCGCACTTCTCGCGCTCCTCGCCCTATCCCACGGATATCGCGCTGATGGTCGAGGCGCCCATTTTCCACGTCAACGGCGACGACCCCGAGGCGGTCGTGCACGCCGCCAAGGTCGCCACCGAGTTCCGCCAGAAGTTCCGCAAGGACGTGGTGATCGACATCATCTGCTACCGCCGCTTCGGTCACAACGAAGGCGACGAGCCGATGTTCACCAACCCGATCATGTACAAGAAGATCAAGTCGCAGAAGACCACGCTCTCGCTCTATACCGAGCGGCTGGTCAAGGACGGGCTCATCCCCGAGGGCGAGATCGACGACATGAAGGCCGCGTTCCAGTCCTATCTCGCCGACGAGTTCGAGGCGGGCAAGGAATACCGCCCGAACAAGGCCGACTGGCTGGACGGCAAGTGGTCCCATCTCGACAGCAAGGACGAGGATTACCAGCGCGGCGAAACTGCCATCAAGAAAAAGACCCTGGCCGAGATCGGCCGCGCCCTGACCACCCCGCCCGAGGGCACGCCGCTGCACAAGACCGTGTCGCGCCTCCTGGAGACGAAGGCCAAGATGTTCGAGACCGGCGAGGGCTTCGACTGGGCCACCGCCGAGGCGATCGCGTTCGGCTCGCTCCTGACCGAAGGCTACCGCGTGCGGCTTGCCGGGCAGGACAGCACCCGCGGCACGTTCAGCCAGCGGCATTCCGGCCTCGTCGACCAGGACTCCGAAGAGCGCTACTACCCGCTCAACCACATCCGCGAAGGCCAGGCGCAGTACGAGGTCATCGACTCGATGCTCTCCGAGTACGCCGTGCTGGGCTTCGAGTATGGCTACACCCTGTCCGAGCCCAACGCGCTCACCCTGTGGGAGGCGCAGTTCGGCGATTTCGCCAACGGCGCGCAGATCATGTTCGACCAGTTCATCTCTTCCGGTGAATCGAAATGGCTGCGCATGTCGGGCCTCGTCTGCCTTCTGCCCCACGGCTACGAGGGCCAGGGCCCCGAGCACTCATCGGCGCGGCTCGAACGCTTCCTGCAGATGTGCGGACAGGACAACTGGATCGTCGCCAACTGCTCGACCCCGGCGAACTATTTCCACATCCTGCGCCGGCAGCTGCACCGCACCTACCGCAAGCCGCTCATCCTGATGACGCCGAAATCGCTTCTGCGCCACAAGATGTGCATCTCCAAGGCCGAGGAGTTCACCTCGGGCAGCAGCTTCCACCGGGTTCTGTGGGACGATGCCGAATACGGCAATTCCGAGCTCAAGCTGAAATCGGACGACAAGATCAAGCGCGTCGTCATGTGCTCGGGCAAGGTCTATTTCGACCTCCTGGAAGAACGCGACAAGCGCGGCCTCGACGATGTCTACCTGATGCGCGTCGAACAGTTCTACCCGTTCCCGGCCATCTCGATGGTCAAGGAGCTCGAGCGCTTCAAGAAGGCCGAGATGGTCTGGTGCCAGGAAGAGCCCAAGAACCAGGGCGCCTGGAGCTTCATCGAACCCAACATCGAATGGGTGCTGCAACGCATCAAGGCCAAGCACACCCGGCCCGTCTATGTCGGGCGACAGGCCTCCGCCTCGCCCGCAACGGGCCTCGCAAGCCAACACAAGGCCCAACAAGAAGCGCTGGTCGATTCCGCGCTGACGATCGAAGGATAACACGTAATGACCACCGAAGTACGCGTGCCCACGCTGGGCGAATCCGTGACCGAAGCCACCGTCGCCACCTGGTTCAAGAAGGCCGGCGACACGGTCGAGGCCGACGAGATGCTGTGCGAGCTTGAAACCGACAAGGTCACCGTCGAGGTCCCCTCGCCCGCCGCCGGCAAACTGGCCGAGATCGTGGCGCAGGAAGGCGAGACCGTGGGCGTCGACGCCCTGCTGGCCACCCTGTCCGAAGGCGACAGCGGATCCGACAGCGCGCCCAAGAAGGCCGAGAAGAAGGAAGAGAAGAAACCCGAGCCCGCGCCCGCCAAATCCGGCGGCGACAGTAGCGACAAGGGCGGCGACTCGGGCGGCGGCGGCAATATCGACGTGATGGTGCCCACGCTGGGAGAATCCGTGTCCGAGGCCACCGTCTCGACCTGGTTCAAGAAGGTCGGCGACAATGTCAGCCAGGACGAGATGCTGTGCGAGCTTGAAACCGACAAGGTCTCGGTCGAGGTCCCCTCGCCCGCCGCGGGCACGCTGACCGAGATTCTCGCGAATGAAGGCGACACCGTTCAGGCCAACGGCAAACTCGCCGTCCTGTCGGGCGGCGCCGACGGTTCCGTGGAACCCGCCGAACGCCCCGACGGCGACGCGGCCGAGGCGAAGGGCGATGAGCCGGCCACCGCCAATGGCGGGCAATATACCGCTCCGCCTCCGGGCCGCGATATCGAGGATGCGCCCTCGGCGAAAAAGGCGATGGCCGAAAAGGGCCTCAGCAGCGACCAGGTGCAGGGCTCGGGCCGCGACGGCCGCGTGATGAAGGAAGATGTCGCCAAGGCGGTGTCCGCCGCCAGCAGCGCCGCGCCCGCCGCCTCGTCGGCCCCCGCACAGGCGCCCCGCGCGCCCGTGTCGGCCGAGGATGCCAGCCGCGAGGAACGCGTCAAGATGACAAGGCTGCGGCAGACCATCGCCCGCCGCCTCAAGGACAGCCAGAACACCGCCGCCATGCTCACCACCTATAACGAGGTGGACATGACCGAGGTGATGGCCCTGCGGAACGCCTACAAGGACGAGTTCCTCAAGAAGCACGGCGTCAAGCTGGGCTTCATGTCCTTCTTCACCAAGGCCTGCTGCCACGCGCTGAAAGAGGTGCCCGAGGTCAACGCCGAGATCGACGGCACCGACATCGTCTACAAGAACTTCGTGCACATGGGCATCGCGACAGGCACGCCCACCGGCCTCGTGGTCCCGGTGATCCGCGACGCCGACGCGCTCGGCTTCGCCGATATCGAGAAGGCCATCGCCGAGAAGGGCGCCCGCGCCCGCGACGGCAAGCTTAGCATGGCCGAAATGCAGGGCGGCACCTTCACCATCTCCAACGGCGGCGTCTACGGCTCGCTGATGTCCTCGCCCATTCTCAACCCGCCGCAATCGGGCATCCTGGGGATGCACAAGATCCAGGAACGCCCCATGGTGGTCAACGGCGAGATCAAGGCCCGCCCGATGATGTACCTTGCGCTGAGCTACGACCACCGCATCGTCGACGGCAAGGGCGCCGTGACCTTCCTGGTGCGTGTGAAAGATGCGCTGGAAGATCCGCGGCGGTTGTTGATGGATCTGTAAAGCCCCGCGTGGGTTTTCACCCACCCTACGGGTCCGCGTAGGGTGGGGTTTCACCCCACCATTCCCAAACATGAGGCGCAAAGGTGACCTCCATGACCAAACAACTCCTCCTCCGCTACGACAGCTTCGACCAGGGCGCCCACGACTCCCATACCGAGGACCGGGCCAATGCCGGTCTCACCCAGCTTCAGATGTGGCGCGAGGGCACGGGCACCCACTGGATCCTCTTCGACGTCAACGACGTGGCCCGCGCCAAGGCCTGGGTCGACAAGGAAACAGGGCTGGGCCACGGCCCCGCGGCGTCGCACATGCTGGAGACGGCATGAGTTTGGCGTCACCCGCCCCGGCCCCCGAGCCGGGGCCTCTCGCCCACACAGAGGTCCCCCCGGGTCAGGCCCGGGGCAGGCAGGGTCAAGCCCGGGACGCGATCCGCTAATGACCCACGCCGCCGGATATGCCCGCGCCGTCGCCGCACGCCGCGCCTTCCGCCTGCCCGGCTACCCGACGCTGGCCGAGGAAGGCTTCGACGGCGACTACGTCTCGCCCATCCAGATGACCTCCGGCAGCCTCACCGGCCCCATGCTGGTGTCCAAGGACTGGCTCGACGCCCCTTCCGTCCGCCGCCACCGCGCGGAACTGAAGCGGCAAGGCTACCTCTCCAACAACCCCTTCAACCGGGTCATCGACAAGGTGCTGGCACTGCTGAATCTCAGCCGTGCCGACATCTACATCACGCCGGTCTTTCACCTTCTTACACCGCAGCGCTCCTCCACCATCCCCCCGGCCCACGCCCGCGCCAGCTGGCAGGCCGTGGGCCAGTTTGAGCGCCTCGGCCGCCGCCCCGTCGCGCTCGGCCACGATGCCGCCCGCGTGCTCAAACACTTCGACGTCCCGCACATCCTCGCGCCCCACCCTTCGGCCCGCACCGGCACCCATGACGCCAAGGCCCGGGCCATCGCAGAGGCGATCAACGCCGCATGACCCCCGCTCCCCTCGCACGCCCCGCAACAAGGAGGTCCCGGGTCAGGCCCGGGACGCGTGATCGCACATGACACCCGAACTCACCGTCCTCACCCTCGCCGCGCTCCTGCAGGTGGTGCAATTCGCGCTCTACGCCGTGCCCGCCAACATGGAACTGGGGTCCGGCTACACCACCTCGGCGCGCGACCGCGAACCGTCGCGCCAGATGTCGGACCGCACCGCCCGTCTGGGCCGCGCGATGGACAACCACTTCGAAGGGCTGATCCTCTTCACCATCGCCTGCGTCGTGATCAGCGTCTCCGGCCAGTCCACCGGGTTCACCACCGCCTGCGCCTGGGCCTATCTCGGGGCTCGCGTCGCGTATATCCCGGCCTATTACCTGGGCCTGCGCCCCTGGCGCTCACTGATCTGGATGGTGGGCTTCGCCGCCACGGCCCTGATGTACCTGGCGGCGCTGGCATGATCCGCCTTGCCACCCTCGCCCTGGCGCTCGGCGCACCCCCCGCCACGGCCGAGTTCGTGATCGAAGAGGGCACGTTCTTCGTCATGCACCGCGACTACGACCACCTCACCAACAGCTTCACCGACGGCGCGCCCGAGGGCGAAGGCGACGGCTGTTTCCAGATCACCCGCGTCGACCTGCCGGGCAAGACCATCGACTTCACCCTCGTCAGCGGCACCATCACGCCCTGGTGGTCGGATGGCGAGACCTTCCACCCCGGTTTCCAGAACGCCTTCGTCCCCGCCATCGGCTTCCTGGAAAACAACCCCGATGCCGACTGGACCGACCTCCTGCACGAAATCCTGAAAACCGTGCCGGACTGCGCCCCGCCCGCATCGTGACACCGCACCACAAAAAGCATAGGTTCGGGACCAACACGCCCGACACGCGAAGGAGAATATCAAATGGCATCCTATGACGTCATCGTAATCGGCTCCGGCCCCGGAGGCTATGTCGCCGCGATCCGCTGCGCCCAGCTGGGCCTCAAGACCGCCTGCGTCGAGGGCCGCGACACCCTGGGCGGCACCTGCCTGAACGTGGGCTGCATCCCCTCCAAGGCGCTCCTCCACGCGTCCCACATGCTGCACGAGGCGGAACACAATTTCGCGTCGATGGGCCTCAAGGGCAAAAGCCCGTCTGTCGACTGGAAACAGATGCTCTCCTACAAGGACGACACCATCGGCCAGAACACCAAGGGCATCGAGTTCCTGTTCAAGAAGAACAAGATCGACTGGCTCAAGGGCTGGGGCTCCATCCCCGAGGCGGGCAAGGTCAAGGTCGGCGAGGACACGCACGAGGCCAAGAACATCATCATCGCCACCGGCTCCGAGGTCAGCACCCTGCCGGGTGTCGAGATCGACGAGAAAACCGTGGTCTCCTCCACCGGCGCGCTGGAACTGCCCAAGGTGCCCAAGAAGCTGGTCGTCATCGGCGCCGGCGTCATCGGGCTCGAGCTGGGCTCGGTCTATTCCCGCCTCGGCTCCGAGGTGACGGTCGTGGAATATCTCGACCATGTCACCCCCGGCATGGATGGCGAAGTGCAGAAGAACTTCCACAAGCTGCTGAAAAAGCAGGGCCTGAACTTCATCATGGGCGCCGCCGTTCAGGGCGTCGAGGCGATGAAGACCAAGGCCAAGGTCACCTACAAGCTGCGCAAGGATGACAGCGAGGAAACGCTCGACGCCGACGTGGTGCTGGTCGCCACGGGCCGCAAGCCCTTCACCGACGGGCTGGGGCTGGATGCCTTGGGCGTCGAGATGACCGAGCGCGGCCAGATCAAGACCGACGATCACTGGCAGACCAACGTCAAGGGCGTCTACGCCATCGGCGACTGCATCTCGGGTCCGATGCTGGCCCACAAGGCCGAGGACGAGGGCATGGCCGCCGCCTGCGTCATCGCGGGCCAGCACGGTCACGTCAATTACGGCGTCATCCCCAGCGTGATCTACACCCACCCCGAGGTCGCCGCCGTCGGCAAGACCGAGGAACAGCTCAAGGAAGAAGGCCGCGCCTACAAGGCCGGCAAGTTCTCCTTCATGGGCAATGGCCGGGCCAAGGCGAACTTCGCCGCCGACGGTTTCGTCAAGATCCTGGCGGACAAGGAAACCGACCGCATCCTTGGCGCGCATATCATCGGGCCCATGGCGGGCGACCTCATCCACGAGATCTGCGTCGCCATGGAATTCGGAGCCTCCGCCGAAGACGTGGCCCTCACCTGCCACGCCCACCCGACCTATTCCGAGGCAGTGCGCGAAGCGGCCCTGGCCTGCGGCGACGGTCCGATCCACTCGTAAGGGTTTCGGCAGGCGGGGTGCGCCCCGCCCGTCCAATCTCAAGCCCGGTCCGACATCTCGTAGGGTGGGTGAAAACCCACGCGCCGGACCGCTTGCGCGCCACAAAGCCGCCATTCACGACGGAGGCAATCGTCAGCCCCTGGGGTGGCGATCCGACGGCAGTTAAAAAGCACTTCATGCCTGCCGAACACATCCTCGGAAAGATCGTTGCGCCCAGCCTCGCCAAATCGCCAGCCCAAGGGAGGGGCTGACGATGGCCGGGCCGCTTCGCGGCTGTTAACCGGCTGGGTGCCTCAATACCACTGTCTCACAAGGGCTCGAACCCGACATTCGTTGCGGCGGGCAAGAATGTCGGCTTTGCGGGACGAAGCGGACGTTGTTTTCCGACGGTGAGGAGACGCGCATCGACGGGCCGTGGTGCGGCGAACCGACGTTGGTGATGGGCAATTTATGCCTGCCAAGCACATCCAACCTGAGAGCGTGACACGTCACCTGCCAAATCGCCGTGCCGTCGCACCAAAGGTGCGCCAACTATAGTCGGCACGCCTTTGGCGTGACGGAGCGGCCCGGCGATGCGCGGCGGTGCAGCAAGCTGCACCTAGATTCCGCGCGGGGCGTTCGCGTTGAACGTTCGCTATGCGGGGTCGATCTATAGCCCCGGCGCGGAAACAGGCCGCAGGCCCCGCGCCATCGCCGGGCCGCCCCCACGGCCCGGCGATTGGGTGACGCTCGGTGCATCGCTCGATCCTGTTTCGGATTTGGCCTGGATAAAGTGCTGCCGAACGACCGTCGGATCGCCGCGCCGCGGCCCCTCGATGGCGCTCGGGGATATAGATCACACTTATCCGCAGAAGGCCCGAACCCGACATTCGCCGCAGCGAGCGCGATTTCCCATCGGCGGACAGCAGCGAGTGTTAACCCGTCCCGCCCGGCGTCACGTCCACCGACGCGTTGCTACTGAAATACCGACGCGATACCGACGTGCCAAATCGCGTTCACCAACCCTGCACCAGCTACCACATGGTCTTCGCCGCCCGGGCGCTCCATCCGGCGTCGTACTCCGTGCCGCCCTCCTCGCCGTCCGAGGCTTCGGCCAGCAACTCGCCCACTGTCGGCAGTCCCTCACTGTCGTCCCGGCTCCACAGCCCCGCCCGGATCGTGGCCCGTGCGCACTGGCTGTAGATCTCGGAAATCGCGATCACGATCACCGTCGCCGGGTGCTTGCCCTTCTGTTCGAACCGGGCGCGCAGGGCCTCGTCGGCGGTGAGCCTGGCGGTGCCGTTCACCCGCACCACGGTGTTCGACCCGGGCACCATGAACATCAGCGACACGCGCCCGTCCGACACGATATTCCTCAGCGAATCCAAGCGGTTGTTCCCGCGCCAGTCGGGCATCGCCAGGGTCGTCTCGTCCAGGTCCAGCACCACCGGGCCATCGTCGCCGCGCGGGCTGCCATCGGTGCCGTCCGGGCCGACCGTGGTCAGCACGCAATAGCGCGAGGTCATGATCCATTTGCGGTAAAGCGGTGTCAGCCGGTGTACCACCTTGCGCGTGCTGGCGGCGCCAGGCGTGCCGTAAAGCGCCTCCAGCGCCTTGATATCGTTAATGAACTTCATCCGGATCGAACCCCGCTTCCCGCATCAGGCGGTTGGAATTGCTCTCGATGGTCTCTTCCAGCCGCGCCATGAACTGCTCGCGCTGCAGCCCGGCCGGGATCGGCGGCAAGAACTCCACCACCCCCGTTCCGGGACGCCGCATCACCCCCTTGCGTGGCCAGACCAGCCCCACATTCGCCGCCACCGGAACGCAGTCCTGCGCCAACTCCTCGTACAGGATCGCCGAGCCGATCTTGTAGGGCGCCTTTACCCCGGGCGCGATGCGCGTGCCCTGCGGGTAGATGATCAGCTGCCCGGGCCGCAGACGCCCCCGGCCCACATCCGCGATCATCTTCTTGATCGCCTGGCTGCGCTTGCCCCGGTCCACGGGCACGCAGCCCAGTTTCAGCGCGTATTGCCCGATGATCGGGGCATACATCAGCTCGCGTTTCATGATGAACTTGCCGGCCGGAACACTGGCGAATATCAGGATTATATCCAGGAAAGACTGGTGCTTGGCGACGATCAGGCATTCCTGCGCGGGCGGTGTGCCGCGCACTTCGGTCTTCAGCCCCACCATCCAGCGCGCGGTCCAGCGGACCCAGGCGCACCACGCCTTGCACGCGGCATTCGCGCCCCGCGAGGACACCAGCGCCCAGGGCAGGAACACGATCCCGATGGGCAGCATCATGAAATAGATCTGACCCACGAAGATCGCCGATCTGACCCATTGCAACGCGTGTCTCATGGCGTGTCCTTCAGCGTCTTGCGCGCCGCGGCCTGGGTCGCGGAAAAGGCCACTCCGGCCGCCAGCGGCGGTATCACCAACAGCCACACCCACTGCCAGCCGCGAAAGCCCAGTCCGGTCAGGAACCCGCCTTCGTCCTGCGCGGCGGGCAGCAGGAAAACAGCCAGCCCCGCCAGCGCGGTGCCCACCGCTGCCCCGGTCAGGGCCCTCAGGGTGAAGCGCCGCACGAAGGCCTGCGCGATATAGGTGTCGCGCGCGCCCACGAGGCGCAGCACGCCGATCACCTGCGTGTTCGCCGCCAGCGCGGCATTGGCCGCCAGCGTGATCATCGCCGCCGTCGCCGCCCCGATCAGCAGGATCGAGATGTAGCCCAGCATCCGCAGCCGCGTGGCCGCGCTGACAAGCGGCCTGCGCCAGCGCGTGTGATCGTCCAGCACCGCCCCCGGGACGTCGGCCGCCAGACGCAGCCGCAGACCGCCGGCGTCAAAGCCCTCGCCCTCCTCGATCACTTCGATCAGTTGCGGAATGGGCAGCGTGTCCACCGGCAGGTCGGGTCCGAACCACGGCTCCAGCAGGGCGCGCTGTTCATCGGGCTCCAACGCCCGGGCCGAAGCGACGCCCTTGGTCGTTTCCAATATCTTCAATGTCGCCGCCGTCTGCGCCGCCATCTGTCCTTCGGGCGCGGAAATGCGGATCGTCGAGGACCGTGCCAGCTCCGAGCCCCAGCGATCGGCCAGCCGCCCGGTCGCCATCGAAAGCGCCAGGGCGAAGACGGCCAGGAACGCCATCGCCGCCGCGCTGAACAGCGTCAGCGACGCGGTAAAGCCTGTCGGCGGCACGACCCGGTCGGCCTGCGTGTCGCCGACGATGAATTCGGTCACTCGGGTGAAATCCACCTTCACAGGTCCGCCCCCGCCAGTTGCAGCCGCCGGTTCGAGATGCGCAGGACACGCGCCTGCACGTGGCTCTTGGCGGCGCGGATCAGCGCAAGGTCATGGGTCGCGACCATGATCGTCTTGCCCATGCGATTGAGCTCGATCAGCAGCCGCAGCAGGCGCTGGGACATCTCCCAGTCGACGTTGCCCGTGGGCTCGTCCGCCAGCACGGCATCGGGCGACATGATGATGGCCCGCGCCAGCGCCGCCCGTTGCCGCTCGCCCCCCGACAGTTCCGGCGGCAGCGCGTCGGCCCGCGATTTCAGCCCGACCCAGCCGATCAGTTCCTTGAGGTTCGCGGACTCGTTCAGCAGGTCACGCCCGGACACCATCAGGGGCAACGAGATGTTGTCGGCCACGTTCATGTGATCCAGGAACTGGCAATCCTGGTGCACCACCCCGATCCGGCGGCGGGCATAGGCGATGTCGTCGCGTTCCATCGCGCGCACGTCTGTGTCGAACAGGCGCACCTCGCCCGCGGTGGGCATCAGCGCCCCGTAACAGAGTTTCAGCAAGGTCGTCTTGCCCGCGCCCGACGGGCCGGTCAGAAAGTGAAACGACCCGGCCTGGAGCTTGAGCGAGATGTCACTCAGCAGTTCCCCCCCGCCATAGCTGTAGGCGACGTTTTCCAGCTCGATCACTTCGGCCCCCAATGCATTTTGCCCTTCATGCCCCACAGGACACACTTGTGCAACGACTACGGCACTTACCCTATTGCCTCTTTTCCGGTCGGGTATTTCTGCGTAAGGTTTGCGGAATAAAAGCACGGATATGCCGGTGAGGCGAAGGCAGCGGGTGGCAAGATGCGGTTGATATGCCCAAATTGCGGGGCGCAATACGAAGTTCCCACGGAAGTCATTCCCGAAACAGGTCGCGACGTGCAGTGTTCCGACTGCGGCTCGACCTGGTTCCAGCATCACCCGGATCACGCACCCGAGGACCTTGTCGAAGAGGAAACCGCCGCTCCCGCAACCGACACGGTGCCGAGCAGCGATCCTCCCTGGCAGGACGAGGCGGACGACTATGGCGCCGAGCCGGACGACGCGGACCATTATGCCCCCGACAGCTATGATCCCGACAGCGCCGAAGATGACGGGGACGATGCCTCCGGCGAACAAGAGTATTACCCGGCCGCAGACCACGATGACCCGCCCGCGGAACCGAAGCGCCGCGAGATAGACCCCGCCGTGGCCGACGTCCTGCGCGAAGAAGCCGAGCGCGAATACCGCGCGCGCGAGATAGACAATCGCGGCACGGTCGAGACGCAGCAGGAACTGGGCCTGCAGGACACCGACAACGACGCGCAAAGGCGCTCGGAAGAGGCCCGCGCCCGCATGGCCCGCCTTCGCGGCGAACCAGAGGCGCAAAAGACCGAGGCCGAGGTCGACGATATCGACCCGTCCTCGCGCAGCAATCTTCTGCCCGATATCGACGAGATCAACTCGTCACTCGACTCCGACGGCAAAAAGGAAGAGAGTCGGTCGGTGTCTCCGACGCAGGACGTCACGGCAGTTCCCGGCAAGAGCGGCTTTCGCGCCGGCTTTCGGCTGGCCATCGTTCTGGCGGTGCTGGCGCTGGTGCTTTACGTCTTCGCGCCGCAACTGGCGGAGGCGGTTCCGCAAATGGCAGGGCTCCTGTCCGGCTATGTCGACACCGTGAACGGGTGGCGTGCGGGGCTCAACGACCTGATCCAGAACATGGCAAGCTCGCTTTCCGAAACCGACGCGAGCGGCGGCTGATCCGACGACCCGGCCACGCGGCTCGGTCGCGCGGTTTCAGAACCTGTCCAGCAACCGACGCAGATAGTCGAGCTCGACCTCGGGTCGCGCCGTCTCGCCAGAGCGGCGGCGGATCTCGTCCAGAAGCTCCCCGGCCCTGCGATAGACATCCTCGCGCGCGGTGAACTCGCCCTGGTCGCCCGCCAGGCCGCGCTGCGACCGGCCCAGCGGGTCCTGCTCGCCGAACTGGCCGGGTGTCTGGCTTTGCGCCTGTCCCTGGCCGGGCTGCGACTGGCTGTTCTCGGCCAGCGCCTCGCCCAGGCTGCGCATCCCGTCCCGCAAGGCATCCATGGCCTCGGCCTGCCGGTCGATCGCCTCGGCCAGATCGTCGCCCCGCAAGGCTTCTTCCGCACCCTCCATGGCGCGACCGGCCCGGTCCAGCGCGTCGCGGGCATCCTCGCCGGCCTGACCGCCGACATTGGGCAGGCCCTGCCGCTGGCGTTCGAGTTCGCGGCGCAGCGCCTGCTGCCGGTCCGACAGGGCCCCGGCCTGGCCGCCCTGCTGGCCCTTGGCGGACTGGTCGCCCTGGCCCTGCCCGGGTTGCTGGCCCTCCTGCCGGCCCTGCCCCTGCCCTTGCTGCTGACCCGGTTGTTGCCCCTGGCCTTGCTGCGAATGCTGCTGGCCTTGGCCCTGGCCGCCATTGCGGCCCTCGTTGCCCTGTGACTCGCCGGCCTGTGCGCCGGGATTGAACTGTTCCTGCAGATCCCGGAACGCCTCGTCCGACAGGCCCTGCTGATCGCGCAGCGTCTCGGCCAGGCCTTCCATGGCCTGCTGACCGGGGTTGTCGCCGCCCTGCCCTTGCTGGCCTTCGGCCATCCGCAGGTTCTCCATCATCTGCTGGAACTCCTCCAGCGCCTGCTGCGCCTCGGCAAAGCGGCCCTGCTCCATCAGCTCCTGGATGCGGTCCATCATGTCCTGAAGGTCCTGATCGGTCAGCATCTGCATGTCGCCCGACTGGCCCTGGTCGGGCTCGTCGGTCTGGTCGCCCTCGCGCTGCGCCTGCTGCGATTTCTGGCGCAGGTAATCCTGCGTCGCGTCGCGCAGTTCCTGCATCAGCCGCGCGATCTCGTCCTCGCTCGCGCCGTTGCGCATCGCCTCGCTCAGACGCTCCTGCGCCGCACGCATCCGCTCCAGCGCGTCGCCGATATCGCCGTCTTCCAGCAGCACGGCCAGATCCCACAGCGCCTGCGCCAGCTCGTCGCGGTTCTCGTCGGTCAGGCTGGCATGGTCGACGAAGGTCTCCAGCCGCCTCAGGATGACGCGCAGCTTCAGATAGGCGGTTTCCGATTTGAACAGGCCCGGTTCAGGGTTGTGCGACACCGCGCGCAGCATCTGGCTCACGCGCCGCGCATTGGACTTGGCCCACAGAAGGTCGCGCCGCTGTTCGATCACCGACGCCGCCATCGGGTCGAAAAACCGACGCGCGGGCAGATCCATAACGACCGGCTCGCTTTGCCCCGCCTGGTCGCGCTCGTCGCGCACGTTCAGCGTCAGGCGCACCGGCAGATGCGCCCAGGGATGCTCCGACAGGTCCTCGATCAGCGTCTCGGTAAAGTCCGCGCGGTCCCCGGTGATCGGCAGCGGCAGGTCCAGCACGATCGGGTCGCGCGCATCCGGCTCGGCGCTCAGGCCATGACGCCGGTCCACCTCGTCCAGCGCCAGCTCGAACGTCGCCGTGCCGCCCACGACGCCATAGTCGTCGCTGGCCGCGAACGGCTGGCTCATCTGCCCGTCAAAGGTGACGTCCAGCCCTTCGGACACCGACGCTTCCGGCGGTGCATCGGGCAGCGCCGTGATCTTCCATTCCTCGCCCCCGGGCCCGTCGATCCGCAGGGTCCCGTCCTTCACGATCTCGAAACTCTGTTCGATATCCGTCGCCGGTGGAATGTCTTCTGTCCGGCCCGACACCGTCTCGGTCATGCTGAGCGCGCCGACCTCGCCGTAGAACCGCAAGGTCACAAGACTGCCTTCCGGGGCGCTGAACGCGCCGTCCTGGTCGTTCAGGTAAAGGCTCGGCAAGCCGGTATAGGCCGGCGGCTCGATCCAGCCTTCCCAGGTCGGTCCGCTGGCCAGCGCCGCGCCGCCCCCGGGCGTCATCTGCGTCACCGTGCCCGCCCGCCAGATCGACCCGAACAGCAGCGCCACGACCAGGCCCAAAAGCGCCACATAGCGCAGTCCGAACGGATCGCGCCGCGCCAGGCGCAAGTCCGGCTCGACCGCCCTGGCCTGCGCCGCGCGGGTCTCCATGCGTTGGATGTGCGCCCGCCACAGCGCCTCCGACCCCGTGTCGCCGCCGCCGATGGCCTGCCGGTCGGCCAGGGCCGCCAGGGGATGCCCCGGCAGCACGCCGTCCATCCGGCGAATCGCCTCGTCCCGCGATGGCCAGGCGAAGCGCCGCGCGCCGATCGCGGCAAAACCCAGCGCCGCGACGCCCGACAGGACCGCCACGATCCACACAAGCTCCACCGGCGCGATATCGTGCAGGCCCAGCATCAGCGCCGCGCAGACCGCGATGATCACGCACCACAGCGGCCAGAACGCCCGCACCAGGCGCTCGGCGATCAACCCCGCCCACGTCAGCATCAGCGGGCGTTTCAACCGCTTGATCACCGTGTCGAAAGTGGTGTTTCTTGCCTGTGACATGCATCCCTGCGCGTGGGTTGCCGACGCGACGACCGCATCACAACCATTGAGGGATGGTATCGCGATTTATCATCTCGTCAAAGGTCGGCCTTGGCCTGATGACGGCAAATTGATGCTCATGCACCAGAACTTCCGGTACCAGCGGCCGCGTGTTGTATTCGCTGCTCATGACGGCGCCATAGGCACCGGCACTGCGAAACGCCACAAGGTCGCCCTCGCCCACCGGCGGCATCGCCCGTTCCCTGGCAAACGTGTCTCCCGACTCGCAGACCGGGCCGACGATGTCGTACTTGGCAGGCTCCGCGCCGGGCGCGGGCTCCTTCACCGGAACGATATCGTGATAGGCATCATACATCGCCGGGCGGATCAGATCGTTCATCGCGCCATCGAGGATCAGGAAATCGCGCCCCTCGCCCGATTTCACATAGATCACCTTGCTGACAAGAAGGCCCGCATTGCCCGCGATCAGCCGTCCGGGCTCGATCTCGATCTCGCAGCCCAGATGCCCGACGGTTTCTTTGATCAGCGCCCCGTAATCCGTGGGCAGCGGGGGCGCCGTGTTGGACCGCTCATAGGGAATGCCCAGGCCGCCGCCAAGGTCCAGCCGGGTGATCTCGTGACCGTCGGCGCGCAGCGCTTCGGTCAGCTCCGCCACCTTGCGATAGGCCAGCCGGAACGGCTCCAGATCGGTCAGCTGGCTGCCGATATGCACGTCGATCCCGATCACCTTGAGGCCCGGAAGCCGTGCCGCCTCGGCATAGACCTCGCGCGCCCGCGCAATCGGGATGCCGAACTTGTTCTCGCTCTTGCCGGTGGCGATCTTGGCGTGGGTCTTGGCGTCCACGTCCGGGTTCACCCGCACCGTGATCGGCACCTCGACGCCCAGCGACACCGCCACCTCCGACAGCGCCGCCATTTCCGGCTCGCTTTCCACGTTGAACTGCCGCACGCCGCCTTCCAGCGCGATGCGCATTTCCTCGCGGGTCTTGCCGACGCCCGAGAACACGATCCTCTCGCCCGGCACCCCGGCCGCCCGCGCCCGCCGGTATTCCCCGCCCGAGACCACGTCCATCCCAGCGCCAAGCTGCGCCAGCGTCTTCAGGATCGCCTGGTTGCTGGCCGCCTTCATCGCGTAGCACACCAGGTGCGGTATCCCGTCCAACGCCTCGTCGAACAGCCGGAAATGCCGCGTCAGCGTGGCGGTCGAGTAGCAATAGAACGGCGTGCCCACCTCCGCGGCGATCTCGGCCACGGGCACATCCTCGGCATGAAGCTCGCCGTCCCGGTAAAGAAAATGATCCATCGCGCGCTTTTTCTTGCTGAAAATACTCAAGAGTCCACGGGTCTTACCCGCGCCGCATCCTCAGAAACAGATAAAGCGGCAATCCGCAACTGACCCCGATGCAAAAGGTCGCCGGAATCGCGACCAGGCGCAGCCAGTCCTGCGCCTGCGACGCTTCCCAGATCACCCAGAGCGTCAGCGCCACGGCGGCAATCGTCAGATCCCAGACCAGCCCACTGGTCGCGGCATTGGCGTGCCACGCCTCGACCATCGCCATCAGGTCATAGCCGTTCGCGTTGAACCAGGCCACGAACCACGCCATCGGGTGGATTGCCCCCCAGACGGCCAGGGCCAGGAAGACGTACTTCAAAACACCGTGCCCACGTGAACCGACACGTTACCGCTGACGACCGACGTACCCACACTGGCCCGCGATCCGTTGGTGCCCACGGTCAGTGACCCGTTCAGGTTTGGCCGCACCTGGGTGGGATCATTCCGCGCCACGGTATCGTCGGCTTCACTGCCCGGTGGTATCGGCTCGCCATCCACGCCGCAGCCGGCAAGCACCATGATGCCCAGACATGCAATCACACGCTTCATCCCAGGATCTCCTTCCAGCGACCGACCTGAAGGCGCACCTGCTCCGGCGCGGTCCCGCCATAGCTCATGCGCGAGGCGACCGAGTTGTGCACGCCCAGCACATCATAGACCGTTTCGTCGATTTCGCCATGCACAGATTGCATCTCCTCCAGGCCCAGCTCCGGCAGGTCGCACCCCTTGGCCTCCGCCTTGGCCACCAGCGCGCCGGTGACGTGATGCGCATCGCGGAACGGCAGGCCCAGGACCCGCACCAGCCAGTCCGCGAGGTCCGTCGCGGTCGAGAACCCGGCCCCCGCCGCCGCTTCCAGCGACTCCCGGTTGGCGGTCATGTCGCGCACCATCCCGTCCATCGCGGCCAGGGCCAGCATCAGGTTGTCGGCGGCGTCGAACACCTGTTCCTTGTCTTCCTGCATGTCCTTCGAATAGGCCAGCGGCAGGCCCTTCATCACCGTCATCAGCGCCACGTTCGCGCCGAAGATCCGCCCGATCTTGGCGCGGATCAGTTCGGCCGCATCGGGGTTCTTCTTCTGCGGCATGATGCTCGACCCGGTCGAGAAGCGGTCGCTCAGGCTCACGAACCGGAACTGCGCCGAGGACCAGATCACCAGCTCTTCGGCCATCCGGCTGAGGTGCATCGCGCAAATGCTGGCCACCGAGAGGAATTCCAGCGCGAAATCCCGGTCGCTCACCGCATCGAGGCTGTTGGCCGCGGGCCGGTCGAATCCCAGCTCCTGCGCCGTCATCTCCCGGTCGATGGGAAAGGACGTGCCCGCCAGGGCTGCCGCGCCCAGCGGGCATTCGTTCATGCGGGCCCGCGCATCGCGGACGCGCGACAGGTCCCGCCCGAACATCTCGACATAGGCCATCATGTGATGCCCCCAGGTGACCGGCTGCGCCACCTGCAAATGGGTGAAGCCCGGCATCACCCAGTCGGCCCCGGCCTCGGCCTGCGTCAGGCACGCGTTCATCAGCGCCACCAACGCCGCGTCGCAGGCATCCAGCTGATCGCGCACCCACAGCTTGAAATCCGTCGCCACCTGGTCGTTCCGGCTGCGCCCGGTGTGCAGCCGCCCCGCCGGCTCGCCGATCACCTCCTTCAGCCGCGCTTCGACATTCATGTGAATGTCCTCCAGCGCCTTCGAGAACGGAAACGCCCCGCTTTCGATCTCTGACAACACCGTGAGCAGGCCTTCCCGCATCGCGTCGGCATCGCTATCACTGACGATACCCGTCGCGGCCAGCATGGCCGCATGGGCGCGCGAGCCGGCGATATCCTGCGCGGCGAGGCGCTTGTCGAAATCTATCGAGGCATTAATTGCCTCCATGATCGCATCGGGCCCGGCGGCAAACCGGCCGCCCCACATCTTGTTGGAGGTCTTTTCTGTCATGTCTGAACTCGTCGGAGGCGCTGTGAAATCTCTGAAGTCCATCGTCCTTTATATGGCCCTCGCACTCGGTGCAAACGCCGCAATGGCGCAATCCGCCGACATCACCGACCTGCGCGACGGCGACATGAAAAAACTGGTGGTGCATTCCGAGGCCAAGCCGGTGCCCGGCGAGGCTTTCAAAGCCGAAGGCGGCGGCGACCTGACCCTGGCGGACTTCCAAGGCAAGATCACCCTGGTCAACTTCTGGGCCACCTGGTGCGCCCCGTGCCGCCACGAGATGCCGATGCTTTCGGACCTTCAGGCCCAGCTGGGCGGCGACGATTTCGAGGTCGTCACCATCGCCTCGGGCCGCAACGCGCCGGCGGCGATGAAGAAATTCTTCGACGAGATCGAGGTGGACAACCTGCCGCTGCACGCCGACCCCAAGATGGGGCTGTCGCGCCAGATGGGGGTGCTGGGCCTGCCCGTCACCGTCATCCTCGACCGCGAAGGCCGCGAAATCGCCCGCCTTCAGGGCGATGCCGACTGGAGTTCCGACAGCGCCAAGGCCATCCTGCAAACGCTGATCGACGTCGGCGCCTGATGGCGGCGCTTGCCCGGTGGCGTGAATCGCTCTAAACGCCGCATCATGCTCGACGATGCCGACGATATCCATCCGCTCTTTGCCGGTGCTCCGAAAACCACGGGGTTCCGCAAGCTGCGCAAGCGCATCGTGCGCCAGGCGCGCGAGGCGATCGAACAATATGGCATGGTTGAAAAGGATTCCCGCTGGCTGGTCTGCCTGTCCGGCGGCAAGGACAGCTACACCCTGCTGGCCGTCCTGCACGAGCTGAAGTGGCGCGGCCTTCTGCCGGTCGACATCCTGGCCTGCAACCTCGACCAGGGTCAGCCCGGCTTTCCGGCGACCGTCCTGCCCAAGTTCCTCGAAGACATGGGCGTGCCCCACCGGATCGAATATCAGGATACCTACTCGATCGTCGTCGACAAGGTCCCCCAGGGACGCACCTACTGCGCGCTCTGTTCCCGTCTGCGCCGCGGCAATCTCTATCGCATCGCCCGCGAGGAAGGCTGTTCGGCCGTGGTGCTGGGCCATCACCGCGACGACATTCTCGAAACCTTCTTCATGAATCTCTTTCACGGCGGGCGCCTCGCCACCATGCCGCCCAAGCTGGTGAACGAGGAAGGCGATTTGTTCGTCTACCGCCCGCTGGCCCATGTCGCCGAAGAAGACTGCGACCGCTTCGCCCGCGCGATGAACTACCCGATCATTCCCTGCGACCTCTGCGGCTCGCAGGACGGGCTGCAACGCCAGCAGGTCAAGCAGATCCTGGACGGCTGGGAAGCCAACAGCCCCGGCCGCCGCCAGGTGATGTTCCGCGCCCTGATGAACGCGCGCCCGTCGCATCTGCTCGACCCGAAACTCTTCGATTTCGAAGGGCTTACGCGCGAATCGATAAAATTCGACAGAGAAGACGAACAGATGCCGAAGTTGCGTTAAGGGGCTATTGAACAACTGGGGATAGCGTCCAGGCGATTGTTTCGCACACGGGATCCTGTCCTTGCGCCAGTACGTGACCTCCCTTCGCTATTCCCTGGCCGCGGTTCTGACGGGGCCGCAGGCGCTGGCCTTCCTGCCGGCGCTGGTGCTTGGCGGTTTCTGGCTGGGCGGCGAACCCCTGCTGCTGGCGACCGCCTTGATCGTGCCGCTGGGCCTGGCGTGGCTGCGCCATTCGACACCTTGCAAAACGCCACCGACCCGTCCCGATCAATTTGAACAAGTGCTGCAGGAAACCCTTGATATCGCGCGCAATTGCCTGCGCAGAACGGGCTGCGTCATCGTCGAGGTCGACGATTTCGGAACCCTGCTCGACCGCCACGGCCAGGCGGCGGCGGATCGGGTACAGAGCTGCATCGCGGATCGCCTTGCCAGCGTTCTGCGGGACCACGACACGCTCATCGCCCTCTCCAGCGGGCAGTTCGGCATCGTGCTGGCCCCCATCCGGCAGCTCGATTCCGAGATCGGCCTGAAACTGGCCACGCGCCTGCAGGCCGCGGCGGAGGAACCGATCTCTGTGGATGCCGCGACGATCTACCTCTCCGCCTCCGTCGGCTTCTGCCTGGACAGTTTCCTGCCCGATGCCTCCGGGCGCGAGCTGTCCGATGCCGCCGGCCTCGCGTTGATCGAGGCGCGACGCCACGCGCCATCCGCCATCCGCGCCTACAGCCCCGAACTGCGCCACATTGCCGCCGTGCCGGAAACCCACGCGACAGAGGTGCTGACCGCCTTGGCCGACGGACAGATCAACGCCTGGTTCCAGCCGCAGATTTCCACCGATACGGGCGGCATTTCCGGGTTCGAGGCGCTGGCCCGCTGGAACCACCCCGTGCGCGGCCTGATCCCCCCGGCAGAGTTTCTGCCTGTGCTGCAGAAGATGGGCAAGGCCGACATTCTCGGGATGCGCATCCTGCGCGACGCGCTCGATGCGCTCAAATCCTGGGACGCCGCGGGCTTTGACATCCCGCAGGTCGGCGTCAATTTCTGCGCGGACGAGCTGCGCGATCCCAAACTCGTCGACCGGCTGACCTGGGAACTGGACCGCCACGATATCGCCCCGGCTCGGCTGACCGTCGAAATCCTCGAAACGGTCGTCGCCTACTCCCCCGACGACATGATCGTGCGCAATATCAGTCAGATGGCCAAGCTCGGGTGCCGGATCGACCTCGATGATTTCGGCACCGGCCATGCCTCGATTTCCTCGATCCGCCGGTTCGCGGTCCATCGGCTCAAGATCGACCGCTCCTTCGTCAAGAGACTGGATTGCGACCTGCAACAGCAACGCCTGGTCAACGCGATCCAGTTGATGGCCGAACAGCTCGACCTCGAAACCATCGCCGAAGGCGTGGAAACGGCCGGCGAGCACGCGATGCTGGCGCAACTGGGTGTCGGGCACGTCCAGGGATTCGGCATCGCCCGGCCCATGCCCGTCGCCCGGACCGCCGGCTGGATCACCGATCACATGGCCCGGGTCCAGACGCCTCTGTGCATCGGGCGCAACGCCGGGTAGGACGCTCCGCCGCGTCAGGAATCTTTCCAGACCCCTTGACCTTTGCCCCCGCACTCTGTTGAACGCCCCAAGCGAGACAACATGCACGGGTGGCCATCGACGATGGACGAACAGAACCGCAATCTTCTGCTGGCGACGGGCCTCAGCCTGTTGGTAATCCTTGTCTGGTTCCTTGTGTTCCCACCGCCGGAACCGGAAGAGGCCCCCGAGGCGACCACCACCAGCACCTCCACGACCGAAACCGGCACCGCCCCGGCAGAGCCTGCGGGCGATACGGCCACCGTCCCCAGCACGGCCGGCGACACCGCCGCGACCCCCGAGACGCAACAGGCCGAAGCAGAGCCCGACGACACGCCGCGCGTCGAAATCGACACGCCCACCCTGCAAGGCACGATCTCGCTGCGCGGCGGTCGCATCGACGACCTGCAACTCAAGAAATATCGCGAGACGCTCGAACCCGACGCGCCCATCGTCACGCTTTTGTCGCCCGCCGGCACCAACCGGGCCTACTACGCGCTCTTCGGCTGGGCGCCCGGCAGTGGCCTGACCCCGGATCAGGTTCCCGGCGCCAACACCATCTGGGACGTCGAATCCGATGGTCCGCTGACACCCGAAAACCCGCTGGTCCTGACCTGGGACAACGGCGCCGGCCTGACGTTCCGCCGCGAAATGTCCGTCGATGACCGCTCGATGTTCAACGTCGCGCAATCCGTGCAAAACACCGGCGACAGCGCCGCCTCGGTCGCCCCCTACGGCATCCTCGCCCGCCATGGCCTGCCGCCGGACCTCAAGAATTTCTTCATCCTGCACGAAGGCGGCATCAGCCTGACCGACGGCGAGCTGCGCGAGATCGACTATGACGATTTCGAACCCGCCGGCGCGCATGAGAACATCGCCCTGCAAGAGGCCGGCTGGTCCGGTTTCACCGACCACTACTGGATGACCGCGCTGATCCCCGGCCAGGCCGAAGGCTCGACCTTCTCGACCTTCCAGGACACCAATCGCAACATCTACCAGACCAATATCAAGCAGCGCACCGAAACCGTCGCGCCGGGCCAGGAAGTGACCATCCAGACGCGCCTTTTCGCCGGTGCCAAGGAATGGGAAACCATTCGCCACTACCAGAATGACGAGGGCGTGACCAAGTTCCTCGACTCGATCGACTGGGGCTGGTTCTTCTTCCTGACGAAGCCGATCTTCTGGCTGCTGCACAACCTCAACCAACTGATCGGCAACATGGGCTGGGCGATCATCGCGCTGACCCTGATCATCAAGGCGATCCTGCTGCCCCTGGCCTACAAGTCCTACGTCTCCATGGCGAAGATGAAGGAACTGCAGCCGCAGATGGAGAAGATCAAGGAAAACGCCGGCGACGACCGCCAGAAGCTCCAGAAGGAGATGATGGAGCTTTATCGCAAGGAAAAGGTCAACCCGGCCTCGGGCTGTTTGCCCATCCTGATGCAGATCCCGATCTTCTTCTCGCTCTACAAGGTGATCTTCGTCACGCTCGAGCTGCGCCACGCGCCCTGGATCGGGTGGATTCGCGACCTTTCCGCGCCCGACCCCTCGTCGCTCTACAATCTCTGGGGGCTGCTGCCCTGGGCCGCGCCCGAACCGGGCTCGATCCTGGCGCTGATCTTCATCGGCATCCTGCCGCTCTGCCTCGGCGTGTCGATGTGGCTGCAACAGAAACTGAACCCGGCGCCCACCGATCCGACGCAACAGATGATCTTCGCCTGGATGCCCTGGGTCTTCATGTTCATGCTGGGCAGCTTTGCCAGCGGTCTCGTACTCTACTGGATCGCGAACAACACGATCACCTTCAGCCAGCAATACCTGATCATGCGCAGCCAGGGCTACAAGCCGGACGTCTTCGGCAACATCAAGTCCAGCTTCAAGAGAAAAGCCCCGCCCGAGAAGAAGTCCGAGGACGGAAAGAAATGATCGCGACGGTTGCAGCGCTCTGGCGTCACCCGATCAAGGGGCACGGCCGCGAAGCGCTGGACACCGTCACCCTGACCGAAGGCCGGACCATGCCATGGGATCGCCGCTGGGCGGTCGCCCACGAAATGTCCAGGGCCGACGGCACCGAATGGGCGCCTTGCGCGAACTTCTCGCGCGGGGCGAAGACCGGCACACTCATGGCCATCTCGGCGCGCGTGGACGACCAGTCCGGCAGCGTCACGCTTGCCCATCCGGACCGGCCCGACCTGACCTTCGATCCCGAACAGGACCAGGACGCCTTTCTCGACTGGGTGCGCCCGCTCATGCCCGCCGACCGCGCCCAGTCGGCGCGGCTCGTGCGCGTGCCGGGGCGCGGCATGACCGACACCGACTATCCCTCGATCAGCCTGATCAACCTCGGCTCCAACGATGCCATGACCGACGCGATGCACCAGGACATCTCGCCCCTGCGCTGGCGCGGCAACATCCACCTCTCGGGGCTGGACGCCTGGGCCGAGTTCGACTGGGTCGGCCACACCCTGCGCATCGGTGACGCCGAACTGAGCGTACGGGAACCGATCAAACGCTGCCTTGCCACCACCGCCAACCCGCAGACCGGCGAACGTGACGCCGACACGCTCGGCACGCTGAACACCCGGTTCGGCCACCAGGATTTCGGCGTCTACGCCACCGTCACACGCTCGGGCGACATCCGTGTCGGCGACACGGTGGAGCCCGTCTGATGGCGCTCCCGTTCCCCCTGGCCGAGCCCCCCAGCGACGCCTCCGTCGAGCAGGGCCGCAAGCTCTTTGCCGGCGAGGTCACCTTCGTCAAGGGCGTCGTGGCCATGTCCGGCCTGCCCCCCGCCGACCGCCCCGAGGTCTGCTTTGCCGGGCGGTCCAACGTCGGAAAATCCAGCCTGATCAATGCGCTGACGGGCCGCAAGGCACTCGCCCGCGCCTCCAACACGCCGGGCCGCACGCAGGAAATCAACTATTTCGACCTCGGCGGGCAGAGCTATCTCGTGGACCTGCCCGGCTACGGCTACGCCAACGCCCCCCTGGCCAAGGTCGAGAAATGGCAGGCGCTGCTGAAACAGTACCTCTCGGGCCGCGCCACCCTGCGCCGCGCCTTCGTGCTGATCGACGCCCGCCACGGGATCAAGCCCGTGGACGAAGAAATCATGGCCCTGCTCGACAGCTCCGCCGTGACCTTCCAATGCGTGCTGACCAAGGCCGACAAGGTCAAACCCGCCGAGCGCGACAGGATGCTGGCGCAGGTCCGCACCCGCCTTGCCACCCACGCCGCCGCCTTCCCCGAGATCGTCCTGACCTCCTCGGAAAAGGGCGACGGCATCGCCACCCTGCGCGCCATCATCGCCACGCTGGAATAATCCGGGATCGCCCCCGGCTTTTTCTTGCCGGAAATACTCATGCACGAACGCGACCACAGACGCCCCGCTCCTTCAGCGGGGTAGGCCCGCACTCCCGCTTCCCTCCCCCGAGGGGAGGGCCAGGGTGGGGGCCACCTAAAGTCTTGCGCGTCAGCGCCCGTCCGGTGATAACGCCTCCGAACAAGGATCCCGCCCATGAAGACCCGAGACATGACCCGCGACAACCTCACCACCGCCCGCACCCTCAGCGAGGCCCTGCCCTATCTTCAGCGCTACGACGACGCCATCGTCGTGATCAAGCTGGGCGGCCACGCCATGGGCAGCGACGCCGCGATGGCCACCTTCGCCCGCGACGTGGTGCTGATGCGGCAGGTCGGCGTGAACCCGGTGATCGTCCATGGCGGCGGCCCGATGATCAACCAGATGCTGGAAAAGCTGAACATCAAGTCCGATTTCGTGAACGGCAAGCGGGTGACGGACGAGGCCACGATGGAAGTGGTCGAGATGGTCCTGTCGGGCCGCGTCAACAAGCGCATCGTGCAGGCGATCAACGCCCAGGGCGGCAAGGCGGTGGGCCTGTCGGGCAAGGATGCGGGCCTCATCACCTGCGTACCCACCGACCCCAAGCTCGGTTTCGTCGGCACGCCCGACAAGGTCGACCCCTCGATCCTGCACACGCTCTTTCACGACGATGCCATTCCCGTGATCGCCCCGCTCGGTGCGGGCCATCAGGGGGAGACCTTCAACATCAACGGCGACACCGCCGCCGGGGCCATCGCCTCTGCGCTTCGGGCCGACCGGCTGCTCCTGCTGACGGATGTGGACGGCGTGCGCGATGGCGACGGCAACATCCTGACCGAACTCACCGCCTCGCAGATAAAGTCCCTGACCGACCAGGGCGTCATCTCGGGCGGTATGATCCCCAAGACCGAAACCGCGCTCGATGCGCTCTCCTACGGGGTGCGCGGCGTGGTCATCCTCGACGGACGGCTCGACAACGCCGTGCTGCTGGAGCTTTACACCGAACACGGTTCCGGCTCGCTGATCCGCGCAGGGTAAGGCCCGCGCACCGCGTCACCGCGTTGTGACCCTTCGTCTCTTTGCGGACACATGCGGATGCAATAAATATATTGCATGGAACACGAGTTGCTGATCCGCCTGTCCGTCTTCATCGGGCTTTTCGCGGTCCTGGCCCTGATCGAGGCCAGGGCGCCGCGGCGCGTGCGCACGCAACCCCGCAACACGCGCTGGATCACCAACTGGGCCATCGTCCTCCTCGACACGCTGACCCTGCGGGCCCTCGCGCTCGCGCTGCCCCTGCTGGCCGTCGGCGCCGCCGTGGATGCCGAGGCCAATGACTGGGGCCTGATGAACGCCGTCGACCTGCCCGGCTGGGTCGCCGTGGTCCTGACCGTGCTGATCTTCGACCTCGCCATCTGGGCGCAGCACCTGGTGACCCACAAGGTGCCGCTCCTGTGGCGCATCCACCGCGTCCACCACGCCGACCGTGACATCGACGTGACCACCGCGATCCGGTTTCACCCGGTGGAAATCGCGCTGTCGATGCTGCTCAAGATCGGGCTTGTCTACCTGCTCGGCCCGCCCGCGCTGGGGATCATCCTGTTCGAGATCATCCTGAACGGCACCGCCATGTTCAACCACGCCAATATCAGGCTGCCGCTGGGGCTGGACGCCGCCCTGCGCAAGGTGCTGGTGACGCCCGACATGCACCGCGTGCACCATTCCGACCAGCGCCACGAACATGACAGCAATTACGGCTTCGCGCTGTCGATCTGGGATCGTATGTTCGGCACCTACATCGCCCAGCCGGCCAAGGGGCACGACGACATGACCATCGGTCTTCAGTGGCAGGATGACCGCCCCACGCGCCTTGGCTGGTCGCTGGGCCTGCCATTCTTCCGCAAATGATGACGCTCGACGCCATCGCACGGGCCGCCGCCCCGCATCACCTGGATGTCTTCGGCACCGTCACCGGGCCAGAGACGCCCGAGGGCATCGGCACGCTGGTACTGCTCGGCCCGCGCGAGCCCGGCTTCTGGCCCGCCTTCACCGCGTCGCAGGAATATGCCGACGCGGCGCCCGACCCGATGGATCGCTGGTCGTCGCGCGTGATCGGCGGCCTTGCGCACGCGCTTCAGGCGACCGCGTTCTTCCCCTTCGGCGGCCCGCCGTTCCAGCCGTTCATCGCCTGGGCCAAGGCCAGCGGGCGGGCCCATTCCTCTCCGGTGGGGCTCTTGGTGCATGACACCGCCGGGCTGATGGTCTCGTATCGCGGGGCGCTCGGCTTTGCCGACAGGCTCGATACGCCCGCGCCGCCGCCCAATCCGTGCGACAGTTGCGGCGCACAACCCTGCCTCACCGCCTGCCCCGTCGATGCCTTCGCCAGCGGCACCTATGACATCGCCGCCTGCAAGGCAGACCTGGACAGACCGGAAAACGATTGTATGTCAAAAGGATGCGCGGTGCGCCGGGCCTGCCCGGTCAGCCAGTCCTACGGGCGGCTGGACAACCAGTCCGCCTTTCACATGAGGGCCTTCAAATGAGACGTCTCGTCCTGATGCGTCACGCCAAGTCCAGCTGGGGCGACCCCGGCCTCGACGACCATGACCGCCCGCTGAACAAGCGCGGCAAGCTTTCGGCCGATGCCCTCGGCAACTGGCTGCGCAGCCAGACCATCGTGGTGGACGAGGCGCTGGTGTCGTCCTCCGTCCGCACGGTCGAAACCCTGCAAAGGCTCGGGATCGACTGCGACCGCCAGGTGCTGGATCAGCTTTACCACGCCGGTTCCGGCGACATGCTCAAGGCGCTCAGGACCCGTGCCACCGGCCAGACCGTCCTGATGCTGGGCCACAACCCCGGCATCGCCTGGTTCGCCCGCGACCTGATGCTGGCACAACCCGATCATCCCCGCTTCGAGGATTACCCCACCGGCGCGACCCTCGTGGCACGGTTCGACATCGACGACTGGAATGCGCTGCAACCGGGCACCGGCCGTTTCGAGGCTTTCGTGACGCCGCGCGACCTGACCGAGTGACCGACGCCGCGTCGCATCCGGTCTTCATCGGCTCCGAGATCTACCGCGGCTCCAGCTATGGCACGCGGCATCCGCTCAGCATCCCCCGCGTGCCCACGGTGATGGACCTGTGCCGCGCGATGGGCTGGCTGCCCCGCACGCAGTTCCGCGTCAGCCCGCGCGCCAAGCCTGCCGCGCTGACCCGGTTTCATACGCCTGCCTACATCACCGCCCTGCAACAGGCCGAGGTGGCCCGCACGGTCGACGAGGCCACCCGGACCCGCCACCAGATCGGAACGCTCTCCAACCCGATCTTCCCCGAGATCTATCGCCGCCCGGCCACTGCCGCGGGGGGGTCGCTTCTGGCGGCAGACCTGCTGGCGCAGGGCGGCATCGTCTACAATCCGGGCGGCGGGACGCATCACGGCATGGCCGACCATGCCGCCGGTTTCTGCTATCTCAACGACCCGGTTCTGGCCATCAAGGCGTTCCTCGCGCAGGGCCTGACCCGCGTCGCCTATGTCGATATCGACGCACACCATTGCGATGGCGTCGCCGCCGCCTTTCACGGCGATCCGCGCGTCCTGATGATCTCGACCCACGAAGAGGCGCGCTGGCCCTTCACCGGCGCGCTCGACGACCGCGCGGGCAGCCACGCCATCAACCTGCCCCTGCCGCGCGGCACCCATGACGACGATTTCGCCCTGCTGCGCGATTCTGTCCTTCTGCCCGCCGTCCAGGACTGGCGCCCCGAGGTCATCGTGCTGCAATGCGGCGCCGACGCCGTGCTGGAAGACCCGCTCGCCCGGCTGGCCCTGTCGAACAATGCCCACTGGCAAGTCGTCACGGCCCTGAAACAGATGGCCCCGCGCCTGCTCGTGCTGGGAGGCGGTGGCTACAATCCCTGGACGGTGGGCCGGCTCTGGTCCGGTGTCTGGGCCACGCTCAACGGTCTGGAAGTCCCCGACCGCCTGCCGGAACGCGCGCGGTCGGTCCTCGCGGCACTCAGCTGGACCCGCCAGCGCGGCGCCCGGCCGGATCACCTTGTCGAGACACTCCGCGACACGCCCCGCCACGGCCCGGTTCAGGACGAAATACGCCGCCGGGTGCAGGTGCTGCAGGCCCGGCGGCGTGTCTGGGTATAGGGTCCCGAAGGCCCCCGATCAGTGCCCGAGGATCTGGCTGAGGAACAGCTTGGTCCGGTCGCTTTTCGGGTTGTTGAAGAACTCTTCCGGCTCGTTCTGCTCCACGATCTGGCCCTGGTCCATGAAGATCACGCGGTTCGCCACCTGCCGGGCAAAGCCCATCTCGTGGGTCACGCACAGCATCGTCATGCCTTCCTCGGCAAGGCTGACCATCGTATCCAGCACTTCCTTGATCATCTCCGGGTCCAGCGCCGAGGTGGGCTCGTCGAACAGCATGATCCGCGGCTTCATGCACAGCGACCGCGCGATGGCGACACGCTGCTGCTGACCGCCCGACAATTGGCCGGGATACTTGTCGGCCTGTTCCGGGATCTTCACCTTTTCAAGGAAATGCATCGCCGTTTCCTCGGCCTGCCGCTTGGGGATCTTGCGCACCCAGATCGGCGCCAGCGTGCAGTTCTCCAGGATCGTCAGGTGCGGGAACAGGTTGAAGTGCTGGAACACCATCCCGACCTCGGACCGGATCTTGTCGATGTTCTTGATGTCCGACGACAGCACCGTCCCGTCCACCTCGATCCGGCCTTTCTGGTGCTCTTCCAGCGCGTTGATGCACCGGATCAGCGTCGACTTGCCCGACCCCGACGGGCCGGCAATGACGATGCGCTCGCCGCGGTGCACCGACAGGTCGATGTCGCGCAGCACGTGGAACGTGCCGTACCACTTGTTCATGTTCTCGATCCGGATCGCGATTTCGTCCGAGACCTGCATTTGAGCGGTTTCCGCCATGGAGTACCCTCCCCTTACCTGTGATCAGTGTTGAGCTCGCGCTCAAGCCACTGCGAATATTGAGACACGCCATAACAGACGACGAAGAACAGGAGCGCGGCAAAGCCGAACAGCTCCCAGTAGACCCCGTTCCAGTCGGTCGAGGCCAGGATCGGACCCCGGATCATGCCGACAAGGTCGAACATCGAGATCACCGAGACCAGCGTGGTGTCCTTGAACAGGCCCACCGCCACGTTGACGATGCCCGGGATCGAGATCTTCAGCGCCTGCGGCAGGATGATCAGCCGCATCGCCTGGGCATAGTCCAGGCCCAGGCTGTCGCCCGCCTCGTATTGACCGCGCGGCAGCGCCGCCAGACCCCCGCGAATCACCTCGGCGATATAGGCCGACGCGAAGGCGGTGATCATGATGATCACCCGGATGATCAGGTCGAATGTCGTGCCCGGCGGCAGGAAATAGGCCAGCACCACGTTCGCCACGAACAGAAGCGTGATCAGCGGCACGCCCCGGATGAACTCGATGAACACGACGCAGATCCACTTGATGATCGGCATGTCCGATTGCCGCCCCAGCGCCAGCGCGATCCCGATCGGGATCGACAGCGACACGCAGACCGTGCCGAGGATCATGTTGAGCATGAAGCCCCCCATGTCGCGCGACGGCACCTGCTCCAGCCGCAGCACCTCGATCTTGCCGATGCTGCCGGCCAGGAGGATCGCGACGACAAGCACCCCGAGCCCCCCCAGCACCGCGACGCCGAAGCCCCGCTTTTCCAGCGCCTTGAACGCGACATAGGCCGCGACGAACCCAAGCAGCAGCAACAACGGCGGCACGATGGACCCGCCCCAGATCAGCCAGAAGGCCAGGAACGGGTAAACGCCGGTGAACAGCAGCATCTGCCGCGGCAGGTACTTGAAGAACATCACCGGCGCCGCCGCCACGAACAGCAGCAGGAAGGCCAGCGCCGGGCGCCAGTATTCCGTGCTGGGATACTTGAACCCGAACAAAAGCTGGTTCCAGCGGTCGCTCAGCACCGCGAAACAGCCTCCGGTCGCACCGTCCAGGATCTCGCGGCATTCCCGGATCGACGTCGCGTTCCAGATCCCGTTCAGGATCCAGGGCAGCGTCGCGGCCAGCAGGAAGTAGATCACCACGATCGCCGCCACGGTCAGCACCGAGTTGGGGATCGTCGCGAACAGGTTCTTCTTCATCCACTTGGTGATGCCGGTTTCCGCCGCCGGAGGTGGCGTTTCCGGCAGCATGGTGTCGCGGACATAAGCGACGGATTCTGCATGTGTATCAGACATCTCAGCGCTCCTTCAGCCGCACGGCGTTGTTGTAAATGTTCATCACCGCAGAGATCCCGAGGCTGATCAGCAGGTAGAACAGCATCAGCAAGAGCACGCATTCGATGGCGCGGCCCGTCTGGTTCAGCGTGATCCCCCCCAGCGTGGCGGTGATGTCGGCATAGCCCACGGCAATCGCCAGTGAAGAGTTCTTGGTGATGTTCAGATACTGCGAAATCAGCGGCGGGATGATCACCCTCAGCGCCTGCGGCAGGATCACCAGGTTCATGATCCGGCGCGGACGCAGGCCCAGGCTCGCCGCCGCCTCCGTCTGGCCCTTGCTGACCGCCAGGATACCGGCGCGCACGTTCTCGGCGATGAAGGCGCCGGTATAGATCGACAGCGCGAACCACAGCGCGATCAGCGGCGCCCCGATCTGCAGGCCGCCGCGAAAGTTGAAGCCGCCCAGTTCCGGGAAGTCCAGAGTGATCGGCTGCCCCATGATGAAGAACACCAGGATCGACGGCACGAACAGGATCGCCAGCGAGGGCCAGCCCATCGGCAACAGCTTGCCCGTCGCGTAAAGCAGCTTCTTGGCATAGCGGCGATAGGCGAAGACCCCGATGACCGACAGGATGAACGTCACCACGACCACCATCGACCCCGGCCCCCAGACCGGCATCGGCACATAGACGCCGCGGTTGGTGAAGGCGACCGACCCCAGGATCATCGACGCGTCCGGGTCATCGCCTCGGAATGCGCTCGGCGCGGGCAGGACGGCGGTCATGATCGTGAAGATGATGATGATCCAGATCAGCACCGGCACGTTGCGGAACGCCTCGACATAGCCCGACATCAGCTTGCGGACGAGCCAGTTGTTCGACAGTCGCAGCACGCCCGCGATCACGCCGAATATCGTCGCCGTGGCACAGGCCAGGAACGCCACCAGAAGCGTGTTCAGGATACCGACGATGGCGGCGGTCAGGTGCGAACTTCGGCTGGTATACTCCACCAGCGTCTGGTTGATGTCGTACCCCGCCGGCTCACCCAGGAATTCGTAACTGATGTTCAGACCCGCAGCCCGCAGGTTGAGCACAAGGTTGTAGCCCAGGTAGGCGATGATCCCGATCAGCACCATCAGGGCGATGAACTGGAAGGTGTAGGAACGATAGCGCGTATCGTTCAACAGCATAGATGGTCGAAACGACTCCTGTTGAGGGTCGGTCATTATTGTCATCTGAAGTGTCCCCGTTGGCGGCCCGGATTATTGTGTGCGCTTTTGCGCGGTTGGGCCTGTCCCTGGTTATTATGTGCGAAGGGCGCGGAGTGATCCGCGCCCTTCGACTTGGTATCTTAGCGGAACGGCGGCGCGTAGAGCAGGCCACCATCGGTCCACTGCGCGTTCAGGCCGCGCGCCAGACCGATCGGCGTTGTCTCACCGATGTTCTTCTCGAAGAGCTCGCCATAGTTGCCGCCGGCCGAGATGGCCTTCACGGCCCAGTCGGCCTCGAGGCCCAGCATCTCGCCAAGGTTGCCCTCGGTGCCAAGCAGGCGGTTGATCTCCGGGCTGTCGCCGGCGGTCGATGCCATGTCGGCGATGTTGGCGCTGGTGACGCCCAGTTCTTCGGCCGCGATCAGCGCGTTCAGGGTCCAGCGAACCACGTCGCCCCACTCGTTATCACCGTGACGGACCAGCGGGCCCAGCGGCTCTTTCGAGACGATCTCGGGCAGCAGCACATGCGCCGACGGATCTTCGAACGCGGCGCGCGTTGCGGCCAGGCCCGAGGCGTCGGTGGTGTAGACGTCACATGCGCCAGCCAGGTACTGCTGTTGCGCTTCGGCGTTGGTTTCGATCGGAACCGGCTCGTAGTTCATGCTGTTCTTGCGGAAATAGTCCGCCAGGTTCAGCTCGGTCGTGGTGCCGGTCTGGATGCAGACGGTCGCGCCGTCCAGATCCTTGGCCGAGGACACGCCCAGCTCCTTGGGAACCATGAAGCCCTGGCCGTCGTAGTAGTTCACGCCGACGAATTCGAACTTCAGGTCGACATCGCGCGAGAAGGTCCAGGTCGTGTTCCGGGCCAGCATGTCGATCTCGCCCGAGGCCAGCGCTGTAAAGCGCGTCTTGCCGGTGGTGGGCACGAATTCGACCGCTTGCGGATCCCCCAGCACGGCGGCGGCGACAGCACGGCAAACGCCGACGTCGAAGCCATCCCAGTTCCCGTTGGAATCCGGGGCGGCAAAGCCGACCAGGCCGGTGGTCACGCCGCAGTTCAGCGTGCCGCGTGCCTTGACGTCGTCAAGCGTCGCGGCCGCAGCTGCGCCAGCCGTAAGGCCGGCCACCGTCAGCGCGCCTAGAAATACGGATTTTTTCATGTTTACCTCTTCCTGATGTATCCGCCCGATCGAGGGCGGTTTGGTCGGCCCGAGCGGACCGGAGCGATACTGTGAAAGGGGTTCCCCCCACGTCAGTGTGCATAAGTGTGAGTGGATTCATTCCTGAAGGTCAAGACCCGTGTCACGAAAAACGATGGTTTCAGGCCAATGCTTCCGTTTGGGAAACCGATGTTTTTCTCTCTATTCCGGCGTCGCGCTCAGGGCGCTGAACCTCTTGGCATGAAGGAATTCCGCCCGTTTCACCGCCTCCACGGCGCGCGCCTCTTCGTCAATGCCCCATTGGTCTTCCTGCCAGCGCTCGTCGAGCCGCGACAGCTCCCACAGATCTTCGGCGGGGCGCGCCTCCTCCAGCGCCGCAAGGCCGATGACCAGCGACCCCGACAACCCCACAAGATCGTGAAACGCCGTGAGGGTGAAATTGTCCATCGCGTGCACTTGTGCTGAAAATTGTGCCAGGGCGCCAGCCTCCTGCGGGCGGTGCATCACGCCCGCTACCGGAACCAGCCGCGCCCCATAGCGCGCCTCCGCCCAGTCCAGCAGCGGATCCCACGCCTCCGCCTGCCGCCGGATCAGGCTGTCGGGGCTGTCCGCGCGATAGCACAGCAGGTCGGTATCGGCGTAACCCGCCAGCATGTCGGCCACCTCGGCATGCTGATGCCGCACCTTGTCGATGGCTGCGTTGGCCGAGCGTGTGACCGGCATCGTGCCGGGTAGGATCAGATCCTCCTGCGCGTCCCATTCGGCGGCGACCGCTTCGGCCAGCGCGCGCGTCGGCACGATCATCGCGGCCTTGGCCGGCGTCCTGACCGCCCGCCCGTCCAGCCGGATGCCATAGCCGCCCTCGTCTTCGACGACCGCGGCCTCTTTCCAGAACCGCTTGGCCTTCCACTCGCTCATGCCGCCGTCTCCCATATCTCTTGCAGAAGGGGCGGCAGGTCGTCGAAACGTTCGATCACGTGCCGCGCCGCGCCCAGCGCTTCGCGCGGGTGATAGCCCCAGCCGACCCCGATGCCTGCCACGCCCGCGGCGGCGGCCATCTCCATGTCGAAACTCGTGTCGCCGACCATCACCGCCTGGTGCGGCTCCAGCCCGGTCTCGGACAATGCTGCCCGAATCATTGACGGGTGCGGTTTCGACGGGTGGTGGTCGCTGACCTGCTGGGTGATGAACATCCGCTCCAGCCCATGCCCCTCCAGCAGCTTGTCCAGCCCCCGGCGCGACTTGCCCGTCGCCACGCCCAGCAGCGTCTCGGGCTGCGCGTGAAGCGCCTCCAGAACCTCTCGCGCCCCGGGATAGAGCGGCGAGGATTCCGCCGCGCCGATCTTGGCCCGCAGGGCGATATACGCCTCCTTGTACCACTCCACCATGCGCGCGTGCATCGCTGCGTCCATGTCCGGCGCCAGCACGGTCATCGCCCGGTCCAGCGACAGCCCGACAATCGACAGGATCGCCTCGCGCGTCGGTGCCTCCCGCCCGGCGCGGGCAAAGGCATGGCTCATCGCCGCGACGATATCCGCCTGGCTGTCCACCAGCGTGCCGTCCACGTCGAAGATCACCAGCCGCAGCGCGCTCATCGCAGCGCCTCGAACGGGTCCTCGGCGGCCAGGTCCGGCGTCCAGCCCAGCGTCTCGAACGTGTTTGCCATGTGCTCGGGCAGGTCGGCGTCGATCACCACGGGCTTTTTCGTCACCGGATGCTCGAACGCCATGGTCCGCGCATGCAGGTGCAGCTTGTTCGAGATGATCCCGCCCAGCTTCGCGCCCCAGCCATCGCCCAGGTTCTCCTGGCCCGACCCGCCATACTTGCCATCGCCCACGATGGGGTGCCCGATCTCGGCCATATGCGCGCGCAGCTGGTGCGTCCGGCCGGTAATCGGCTCCATCGCCACCCACGCGGCCCGGCTGGCGACCCGGTAGAGCGTGGCATATTGCGTGATCGCCCGCTTGGCGCCCTGGGTGCGGTCCACCTCTCCGGGATGGATGCAGACCATCTTCTCGCCCTCGCCGCGCGCGCCATGCCCCCCGGCCTTGACCAGCCCGTACTTGATCTCGCCCAGATAGGGCGTCGGCACGCCCGCCACCACGGCCCAGTAGATCTTGCGCGTCTCGCGGTGCCGTATCGCCTGCGTCATCGCCGCCGCCATCGCCCGCGTGCGGGCCAGGATCAGGACACCGGACGTGTCCTTGTCCAGCCGGTGCACCAGCCGCGGCGCTTCCTCCATCCCGAACCGCAGCGCATCGGCCAGCCCGTCCACGTGCCGGGTCAGCTTGCTGCCCCCCTGCACCGGCAGGCCCGGCGGCTTGTTCAGCGCAATGATATGATCGTCGCGATAGATCACCGCGTCCCGGATCATCTTGGCGTCGGCGTCCGAGATCTTCGTCTTCTGCTTCTCGACAGGCGCGCTTTCCACCTCGCCCGGATCCGGCAGGGGCGGCACGCGCACCTGCTGGCCCTCTTCCAGCCGCGTGTTTGCCTTCACCCGCCCGCCATCGACGCGCAGTTCGCCCTTGCGGCACATCTTCTCGATCCGGCCCTGCGCCACGTGCGGAAACCGCCGCCGCAGCCAGCGGTCCAGCCGCTGATCGCCCTCGCCGGGCTCGACCGTCAATGTCTGTACGCCGCTCATGCCCAGATCCCCCGCGCCAGCCAGACACCCAGCGCCAGCCCGAGCACCGACAAGGCGACCGACAGGATCACGTAAAGCGCCGCCGTCCCGACCGCGCCCCGCTCGTACAGGGTGAACGCCTCCAGCGAGAAGGCCGAGAAGGTCGTGAATCCGCCCAGTACCCCCGCCATCAACAAGGGGTTCAACTGCGTCAGATCCTTTTCGAACGTATAGATCACCACCATCCCCATCACGAACGACCCCAGGATGTTCACCGGCAGCACCCCCAACGGGAACCCGCCAGCGACGTGACGCGCCACCGCCTGCCCCACGCCGAAGCGCAGCATCGAGCCTATGGCACCGCCAAGGCCCACCTGGAGAAAGGTCATCCACATGGCCGCGTCTGTCGCCTCTGACCCCGGTTTTGTCAAGCTGGGCAGGCTTGGCTTGCATGCGCCGTGAACGACGCTACGCTGCGTCAACCCCAAGACCCGGAGCCCCCTATGCAAGACCCCGACAGCTTCCTGCGCCGCCTCTTCGACCGCGCCGTGGAAGTGGCCGACCCGATGCAAAGCCTCGCCGCCCACCTGCCGCCCCGCCCCGAGGGCCGGCTGGTGGTGATCGGCGCCGGCAAGGCCAGCGCCCGCATGGCCGAGGCGGTCGAGGCCGCCTATGGCCCCTGCGAGGGCCTGGTGATCACCCGCTACGGCTACGCCCGCCCCTGCGAGGGAATCGAGATCGTCGAGGCCGCCCATCCCGTCCCCGATCAGGCCGGGGTCGACGCCACGCGCCGGATGCTGACGCTCTTGGAAAGCTGCGGCGAAGGCGACACCGTGCTGGCTCTCATATCCGGCGGCGGCTCCGCACTCCTCTGTGCCCCGGCCCAAGGCATCACCCTCACCGAAAAACAGGCGCTCACCGACGCGCTGCTGGCCTCCGGCGCGCCCATCGGCGCCATCAACGGCATCCGCAAGCAGATCTCGGCGGTCAAGGGCGGCAAGCTCGCCGCCGCCGCCTACCCGGCCAGGATGCTGGCCCTGCTGATCTCCGACGTCCCCGGCGACAACCCCGGCGACATCGCCAGCGGTCCCACCGTGGGCGACACCGGCACCCCGGCCCGCGCGCTGGAAACGCTGGCCCGCTGGAACGTCACGCCGTCGCCCTCCATCACCGACTACCTGAACGCGGGCGGCAACCCCTTGCCTCCCGACGATCCGCGCCTCGCGACCGTGGAAAACGTGATC
Organism: Roseovarius atlanticus; assembly: GCF_019802205.1. Classification (GTDB taxonomy): domain Bacteria; phylum Pseudomonadota; class Alphaproteobacteria; order Rhodobacterales; family Rhodobacteraceae; genus Roseovarius; species Roseovarius atlanticus_A. The sequence continues at coordinate 1,142,589 of NZ_JAHVHQ010000002.1, read as the reverse complement.
TACGCCGCCCCCTCGCAATCGCTGGCCGCCGCCGCCGAAATAGCCGAAGCGGAAGGCATCGAGGTGCAAATCCTCGGCGACGCCATCGAAGGCGAGGCCCGCGACGTCGCCGCCGACCATGCCGCCCTCGCGCGCAAAACACAGGGCGACAAACCCATCCTCCTCCTGTCGGGCGGCGAACTCACCGTCACCCGCCGCGGCAATGGCAGCGGCGGGCCCAACGCCGAATACTGCCTCGCCCTCGCGCTCGCCCTCGACGGCGCGCCCGGCATCCACGCGCTGGCCTGCGACACCGACGGCGTCGACGGCGCGGCAGAGGTCGCGGGCGCGATCATCTCGCCCGAGACGCTCACGAAAGCTCCCGACGCCGCCGACGCGCTCGCCATCAACGACGCCCATGGCTTTTTCGGGCGCATCGGCGACCAGGTGGTGACCGGCCCCACGCTCACCAACGTCAACGACTTCCGCGCCATCCTCGTGCTTCCGGGGTCATGACCCTCCCGCCCGACCTCCCCGCGCAGATGACCGAATGGCGCCACGCCTTTCACCGGATGCCGGAACTGGGCTTCGACCTGCCCCGCACCAGCGCCCGCGTCGCCGACCTGCTGCGCGGCTTCGGGCTGGAGGTCCACACCGGCATCGGCCGGTCTGGCGTCGTGGGCATCCTGCAAAAGGGCAACGGCACGCGCACCATCGCCATTCGCGCCGACATGGACGCGCTGCCCATCACCGAGCAGACCGACATCGCCCACCGCTCGGAGATCCCCGGCCAGATGCACGCCTGCGGCCATGACGGCCACACCAGCATGGCGCTCGGCGCGGCAAAGGCCCTCGCTGAAGCGGGCGATCTCTCGGGCCGCATCGTCTTCCTCTTCCAGCCGAACGAGGAGCACGGCCAGGGCGCCACCGCCATGATCGCCGACGGCGTGTTCGACCGCTTCGGCGTCGAGGCCATCTATGGCATGCACAACATCCCCGGCATGCCCGTGGGCCAGTTCGCCACGCGCGTGGGGCCGATCACCGCCAGCGAAGCACTTTTCGAGATCACCATCGAGGCCCGCGGCGGCCACGCCGCCCTGCCGCACATGGGCGCCGACGCCATCACCATCGGCGCGGAAATCGTCGGCGCGCTGCAAACCATCGTCTCGCGCAAGCTCGACCCGGCGCAGAACGGCGTCGTCTCGGTCACCGGGTTCGAGACCGACGGCAAGCGCAACGTCCTGCCCGGCCGCGCCACCCTTACCGGCGACGCCCGCGCCCTCACGCCCGAGGTCAACGCCAACATTGAATCCGCCATGCGCCGCATCGTCAGCGGCATCTGCGCCGCCCATGAAGTCAGCGGCCATGTCGCCTATGACACGATCTTCCGCCCCACGATCAACGCGGCCCGGCCCGTCGCCACCGCCACCGCCGCAGCACAGGCGATCGGCGCAGAGATGGACGCGGCCTGCCCGCCGAAACTCTTTTCCGAGGATTTCGCCGAGATGGCCGCCACGCGCCCCGGCTGCTTCGTGCTGATGGGCAACGGCACCGAGGGCCCCTATGCCCGCCCGCTGCATTCGGCGGATTACGACTTCAACGACGCGGCCCTCGCCCACGGCGCGGCCTTCTGGGTCGCCGTGACGCGGGCCGAGCTGGGCACCTGACCTACTCGGCGGCTTCTTCCGCCTCTGGCTTGCGCTCGAACGCCGTGCGTCCCACGCTGTCATAGGCGACAAAGCCGGCCCGCTTGGCATCCTTGACCGAGTAGATGTTCCGCAGATCCGCCATCCGCGCCACGTTCATCCGCCGCGCGATCCGCTTCAGGTCCAGCGCCCGGAACTCGTTCCATTCCGTCAGGATCACCACAAGATCGGCATTGCCCACCGCCTTGTAGGCGTTCTCGACCCATTGCACGCCCGGCAGGCGCTCGGTGCCTTCACGCTCGCCCTGCGGGTCGCAGATCCGCACCTTGGCCCCACCGCCCACCAGCGCCGGCACGATGGTCAGCGACGGCGCCTCGCGCATGTCGTCGGTGTTGGGCTTGAACGTCGCCCCCAGCACCGCGATGGTCTTGCCGTTGAAGCTGCCCTCGCAAAGGTCCAGCAGCTTGTCGATCATCCGCCGCTTCATCTCTTCGTTGACGGAAATCACCGCCTCGGTGATGTGCAGCGGCACACCGTATTCCTGCCCCGTCCGGGCCAGCGCGCGGGTGTCCTTGGGAAAGCAGCTGCCGCCATAGCCCGGGCCGGCATGCAGGAACTTGTTGCCGATCCGCCCGTCCAGGCCCATGCCCCGGCTCACCTGTTTCACATCCGCGCCGGTGCGTTCGCACAGCGCGGCAATCTCGTTGATAAAGGTGATCTTGGTCGCCAGGAACGCGTTCGCCGCGTACTTGATCATCTCGGCGCTTTCCAGGTCCGTGACCAGGATCGGAAACTCGCGCAGGTAAAGCGGGCGATAGATATCCTCCATCACCTCCGCCGCGCGCTGCGACTGCACGCCCACGACCACGCGGTCGGGTTTCATGAAATCCTCGATTGCCGCGCCCTCGCGCAGGAACTCGGGGTTCGAGGCGACGTCGAACTCAAGGTCCGGGTTGGCCTTGCGCACCGCCTGTTTCACCTGCCGGTTGGTGCCCACCGGCACCGTCGACTTGGTGACGATCACGATGTAATCCTTCACCACCCTCGCGACCTCGACCGCCGCGGCCATGACATAGGTCAGGTCGGCATGCCCGTCCCCGCGCCGCGTCGGCGTGCCCACGGCAATGAATACCGCCTCGGCCCCGTCCAGAGCCTGCGGCAGGTCCTGGGTGAACGACAGCCGCCCGGCCTCGACGTTCTTCTGCATCAGGACATCCAGCCCCGGCTCGTAGATCGGCACCTCGCCGCGGTTCAGCTTTTCGACCTTGGCGGCATCCTTGTCCACGCAGACAACGTCATGCCCGAAATCCGAGAAACACACCCCGGACACAAGCCCGACATAGCCGGTTCCAATCATCGCAATCTTCATCGGGTTTCGCCCTCGATCCGCCTGTCGCCCCCACGACCTTATGCGGTTGCGCCTGCCCGCCCGTCAACGCGCATCTGTGACGGACGCGGGTCACTATGCGTTCTATGCCACAAACCGCTCAGCCGCCCCGCGACTGTTGGACAGGACGACGAGGCGCGGGTAAGAGGATGGTCACGAAAACGTCACGCGGCGAAAGGTGCGATTGCATGGCTGAAAAACTGTTCGGAACGGACGGCGTCCGGGGCGAGGCCAACACATGGCCCATGACCGCCGAACTCGCGCTCCGGCTCGGCGCCGCCGCCGGGCGGCATTTCCGCCGCGACGACCAGGAACACCGCGTGGTGATCGGCAAGGACACCCGCCTGTCGGGTTACATGATCGAATATGCCCTGACCGCCGGCTTCGCCTCGACCGGGATGGACGTGTTCCTGCTGGGCCCGGTGCCCACGCCCGCCGTCGGTTACCTCACGCACTCGCTGCGCGCCGATGTGGGCGTGATGATCTCGGCCAGCCACAACCCGGCCAGCGACAACGGCATCAAGCTTTTCGGCCCCGACGGCTTCAAGCTGTCGGACGACTCCGAGGCCGGGATCGAGCAACTGCTGCATGACGGCGTCCGCCTCGCAAAGCCGGAAAACATCGGCCGTGCCAAGCGGTTCGAGGATGCCCGCGGCCGCTATGTCGAGTACGCCAAGACGACCTTCCCCTATCGCGGCCGCCTCGAAGGCCTGCGCATCGTGGTCGACTGCGCCAATGGCGCCGCCTACAAGACCGCCCCCGCCGTCCTCTGGGAACTGGGCGCCGACGTGATCCCCATGGGGATCGAGCCCGACGGCACCAATATCAACTTCGAGTGCGGCTCCACCCACCCCGACGCCGCCGCGCGCAAGGTGCTGGAAACCCGCGCCGACCTCGGCATCTGCCTCGACGGCGATGCCGACCGCCTCGTGCTGATCGACGAGACCGGGCATATCGCCGACGGGGACCAGATCATGGCCCTCATCGCCACCCGCTGGGCCGCCGAGGGCCGGCTCAAGGGCGACGCGCTGGTCGCCACGGTCATGTCCAACCTCGGGCTGGAACGCCATCTGGAATCCAAAGGCATCGGCCTCAAGCGCACCAAGGTCGGCGACCGTTACGTGGTCGAGGAGATGCGCGCCGGCGGCCACAACCTGGGCGGCGAGCAATCCGGCCATATCGTCATGACCGACTACGCCACCACCGGCGACGGCCTGATCGGCGCGCTGCAATTCCTCGCCTCGATGGTGGAAACCGGCCAGAAGGCCAGCGAACTGGCGCGCGTCTTCACGCCGATCCCGCAAAAGCTGGTGAATGTCCGCTACCAGACCGGCCAGACCCCGCTCGAGGCCGACAGGGTGCAACAGGCCATCGCCGACGGCGAGAAGAAGCTGGGCAGCGACGGCCGCCTGCTGATCCGCAAGTCCGGCACCGAGCCGTTGATCCGCGTCATGGGCGAGTCACTGGATCCCGCCCTTCTGGACACGGTACTGGACGATGTGGTGGGCGCGGTGAAACAGGCGACCGTCTGAACCGCCAGTTCACCCAACGTCCCACAGGGCAGCCGATTTCTTGAAAAGAAATCGGATCGGAAACTTTCAAAGTTTCCGATCCCCGCTGGTATCGCGCCTCACCCCATCCGCCGCTGCGTCGTCGCCACCCTGTCCACCGCGCCCGCCTCGATGACCACGCCAAAGAGCCGCTCCGCCTCCTCGACCGAGTAGCGCCCCAGCCGCACATCCTCGGCCACCAGCCCCGGGTCCCGCTGCATCGGGTCGCCGTACCCGCCACCCCCGGGCGTCTTCACCCGCACCCGGTCGCCGGGACCCAGCGGAATGTCCTGCTCCTTCGACAGGTGCACCGGCGTATAGGGCACCTCGCCACGCCACACCGTCACCTCGTTCGGCGCGCCGTCGCCGCCGCCCATGGCACCTTGCGGCCCGTACCGCCCATGATCCATGACGAAGCTCGCCTTGGCCTGCCCGCGCCGCAACTCCAGCTCGTATTCAAGGCCGAACCCGCCGCGCATCCGGCCGGCCCCGCCCGACCCGTCGCGCAGCGCGTAACGGTGGTAAAGCACCGGAAAGGCCTGCTCCATGATCTCCACCGGCGGCGCCTTGGAAATCCCGATGGTGGAACAGCCGTTGGTGATCCCGTCCCCTTCGGCCCAGCCGCCATAACCGCCGCCCGACAGCTGGTACATCACAAAATCGCGCGCCTTCGCCGGGTCATGCCCGCCCAGCGCGAAGTTTCCGCTGGTTCCCGCCGGGGCCGCCGTCACCCGGTCGGGCAACGCCTGCACCAGCGCGGCGAACACCGCCTCCGCGATCCGCTGGCTGACCTCGGCGGCACAGCCCGACACCGGGCGCGGGTATTGCGCATCCAGGAACGTGCCTTCGATTCCCACCACCTCCAAGGGCTCGAACGCCCCCTCGCTGATCGGCACGTCGGGAAAGACATGCCGCATCGCCAGGTAGACCGAGCTCAGCGTCGTCGCCCGGACCGAGTTCATCGGTCCCAGGCACGGCGGCGCCGACCCGGCGAAATCGAACACCAGCCGCTCTGCCTCGCGCGTGACGGTCAGCCTTATCGCCAGCGGCGCGTCGACAACCCCATCGCTGTCGATCCACGCAACGGCCTCGTACGCGCCGTCCGGTATCTCACCTATGAACCGCCGCATCTGCTGCGCCGCACGGGTCCGCAACTCCGCAATCGCGCCCTCCACCACGTCATCGCCATAGCGATCCATCAGCGCGCCCAGCCGCTCGGCCCCCAGGTCCAGCGCGGCGGCCTGTGCCCGCACGTCGCCAATCCTCTGGTCCGCCACCCGGATGTTGGAACAGATGATGCTGTAGATCTCCGCATCCATCCGCCCCCGCTTGAACAGCTTCACCGGCGGCAGGCGCAACCCCTCCTGCTCCACCGCCGTCGCACTGGCCGAGAACCCTCCGGGCACCGCACCCCCGGTGTCGGGCCAATGCCCGGTATTCGACAGCCAGCAGAACAGCCGCTCGCCCCTATAAAAAGGCCGCGCAAACCGCACGTCCATCAAATGCGTGCCGCCCAGATACGGATCGTTGACGATATAGATATCCCCCGGCTCCGGCGCGCCCACGCGCCCGTCCCCGATCATCTCGATCAGCGTCGCCGTGGAATACTGCATCGTGCCCACGAAAACCGGCAGCCCGCCCGCGCCCTGCGCGATCAACGCGCCATCGGCGGCGGCATATATCCCGTCCGAGCGGTCATTCGCCTCGGCGATCACCGGCGAGAACGCGGCGCGGGAAAACGCCAGGTCCATCTCGTCGCAGACCTGCTGCAACCCGGCCTGGATCACCGACAGGGTAATCGGATCCATCGTCATGGCGCCTCTCCCACCGCGATCAGGATGTTGCCATGCGCATCCCCCGTCGCCACGCAGCCCGGCTCGATCAGCACGGTGGTGTCCATCTGCGCCACGATCCCCGGACCTTCCAGCCGGAACTCCAGCGGCAGGTGATCGCGCCAGTAGACCGGCGTCTCGTGCCAGCCGTCCTCGAACCGCACCCGACGCGCCCCGGTCTGCGCCTCCGCAAGCGTCGCCTTGCGTCCGCCTGGGTCCACCAGCACCGACAGATCCAGCGGCGCCCGTTCCCCGACGACCGAGCAGTTGGCATTGACCACCTGCGCCCGGATCTCGGGCAACCTGACCTTGAAGCGCGCGAAATAGACATCCTCGAACAGCGCCTGCAATTCCTCCGGCGTCACGTCCGGCCGTTCCAGCGGCACGCGCAACAGGTGGGTCTGCCCGACAAACTGCATGTCCACGCTGTAGACATGGCGCACCCCGGTCATCGCCACGCGCTCGCGGTCCAGCATCGCCTTGCCCGCCGCCGCCTGCCCTGCGAACACACCGGCCAGCTCGCCCGCCCCCAGCGCATGGACAGGCCGGTTCACCGTCTGCACGAAATCATGCCGCAGGTCCGCCACCACGCAGCCCAGCGCGTTGGTGATCCCGGGCCGGGCCGGCACCAGAACGCGCGGCACACCCAGCTCCCGCGCCAGCGCGCAGGCATGCAGCGGCCCCGCCCCGCCAAAGGCGAACAGCGCGAAATCCCTGGGGTCCGCCCCCAGCGACAGCGACACCATGCGGATGGCCCCGGCCATCTTGGTATTCGCCATGCGGATCACCGCCAGCGCCGCCTCGGTCACGTCCAGCCCCAGCGGCTCGGCCAGGTCCCGTGCAAAGGCCTGCGCCACGTCGCCCGGGCTGACCCCTCCGGCCTTGGCCAGCCTTGCCGCGTCCAGCCGCCCCAGGATCAGGTTCGCGTCCGAGATCGTCGGCCGCGTCCCGCCCCGCCCGTAACAGATCGGCCCCGGATCGGCCCCGGCGCTTTCCGGCCCCACATCCAGCAGGCCCGCCGCATTCACCCGCGCGATCGACCCGCCACCGGCCCCCACCGTGCGTACATCCACCATCGGCACATGGATCGGCATGGCGTACTCGATCTCGATCTCGTGCGACACCGGCGGCTCAGCCCCCCGGATCAGCGCCACGTCGGTCGAGGTGCCGCCCATGTCATAGGTGATCAGGTTCACCACCCCGGCCTGCCGCCCGGTATAGGCCGCCGCCATCACGCCCGAGGCCGGCCCCGACATCACCGTCTTCGCCGCCTCCCGCGCCACCAGCCGGGCCGACACCATGCCGCCATTGCCGTTCATCACCAGAACGTCATGGCCATACCCGCCCTCCGACAGGCTGTCGGTCAGACGCTTCAGATAGCGATCCAGGATCGGCTGCACGCTGGCATTCACCGCCGCCGTGACGCCGCGCTCGTATTCCCGGCTTTCCTGCAGGATCGCATGACCCAGCGTGATGTGGTCATTGGGCCAGACCCCGGCGAGGATCTCTCCGGCGCGCTGTTCATGCGCCGGGTTGGCATAGGCATGCAGGAAATGCACCACCACCGCCTCGCACCCCTCGGCCAGCAACCGCTCCGCCGCCTGTCTCACCGCCTCGTCGTCCAGCGGCACCACCACCTCTCCGGTGGCATCCACCCGTTCGGGCACCTCGATCCGCAGGTCGCGCGGAATGATCGGCGTGAATGCCCCCCTCATGCCATAGGCCTGCGGCCGCGTCCGCCGCCCCAGCTCCAGCACGTCGCGAAAGCCTTGTGTCGTGATCAGCCCGGTCCGGCTCAGCTTGCGTTCCAGCACCGCGTTGGTCGTCGTCGTGGTGCCGTGCACAATCAGGTCGATCGCCGCCAGCTCCGTCTCGGCGGCCCCCAGCGCATGCATCACGCCCGACGCCTGGTTCTCCACCGTGGTCGGCACCTTCGCCAGCCTGACCCGCCCGGTGGCCGGGTCAAGCTCCACCAGGTCGGTAAAGGTTCCCCCCACGTCGATCCCCACGATCGTGCCCGTCTGCCGGTCTGTCATCGTCGTCCCTTGCCTGCACCCAGATGGACCGTCCGCGAGGGGTCGGCAAAAGTCAATCTCGGGGAGAGTCCCTGCATCTTTCCCCGAACAAATCGTCACGGTTTTTCATCAACCTGTGCTAATGGAACCTCCGGCAGAGGCGAAAACAGCCTCACCACGGAAAGAGGACACAAAAATGCTAAGCGAATTCAAAGACTTCATTGCCCGCGGCAATGTCATGGACATGGCCGTCGGCATCATCATCGGGGCGGCCTTCACCGCCATCGTCTCGTCGATGGTGGCCGACCTGATCAACCCGATCATCGGTCTCTTCACCGGCGGGCTCGATTTCACCAACAATTATGTGGTCCTGTCGGGCGACGTTCCCGCGGGCGCTTCGCTCGAGGCGGCACGCGAGGCCGGCGCCGCCGTCTTCGCCTGGGGCGCCTTCGTCATGGCCGTGATCAACTTCCTGATCATCGCTTTCGTCGTGTTCATGCTGGTGCGCTACGTGAACAAGGTAAAGGACGCCGCCTTCAAGAAGAAGGAAGAAGCCCCCCAAGCGGCCCCCGGCCCCAACGAGATCGACCTGCTGATCGAGATCCGCGACGCCCTCAAGGCCCGGTAAGGCCACAGCCCGGAATCACCGTGTCTGGCGGGCTCTTGTGAAAGGGCTCGCCTGACGCAATTCGGCACCGCGCCGCTCCCTGCGCGAATCCCTCTGGTCATTGCGATCAACAGGCCTATGCTCCGCCGCAGAGTATCTCGTTCCAGGTTGCGGAAATGCACGACCTCATCGGGGCTAACGCCCCTGTCATCGCGCTTGTCATCCTCGCGCTCCTCTTCGTCGCCTTCACGCTTGAAAAATACCCGCCCGAAGTGACCGCCACCGGGGCGGCCGCGCTCTTCATCGTCCTGGGACTCGTGCCCACGGACGAGGTGATGGATGTCTTTTCCAGCTCCGCCCCCATCACCATCGCCGCGATGTTCGTGGTGTCGGGCGCATTGGTCCGCACCGGCGTTCTGGACGCCATCGCCGGGCTGGTCATAGGCCGCGCCAGGGACCGGCCGCTCCTGGCCATCGGCATCTTCATCTTCGCCACCATCGCCGCGTCGGCCTTCATCAACAACACGCCCGTCGTGCTTGTGCTGATCCCGGTGGTCATGCGCCTGGCCGGCAGCCTGAACATCGCCGCCACGCGCCTGCTTATTCCGCTCTCCTATGCCGCGGTGCTGGGCGGCACCTGCACGCTCATCGGCACCTCGACCAACCTGCTGGTCGACGGCGTCGCGCGCGAGGCCGGGCTGGAGCCCTTCTCGATCTTCGAAATCGCTCCGGTGGGCATCGCCGTCGCCATCGTCGGCGGTGCGGCGATGCTGCTCCTGGGGCGCTTCCTCCTGCCCGACCGCCGCTCGAACACCGAAGAGGCCGAAACATCGGAAACCGCCTTCCTGTCCGAGGTCACGGTCCTCGCGGACTCCCCCATGATCGGGATGCGCCTGTCCGAGGTCGCCGCGTTCCAGCGCAACAGCATCCGCGTCACCGGCCTGCGCCGCGGCAGCCAGATCGAGCGTCGCGACCTGGCCGAACAGGTCATCGCCCGTGGCGATGCGGTCGTCCTTCTGGCCCCCACGTCCGAGATCCTGACCTTCTCCGAAACGCCCGGCCTGCGCGTCGGCCTGCGCCGCACGGTCGAACTTGACCCCGAGGCCGATATCCGCGTCGCCGAGGCCATCGTCACCCCATCGCGCCGCAGCACCGGCGTCCGCATCGCCGATCTTGCACTGGGGCGCCGGGCCGGGATGCGTGTTCTGGGCGCGTTCCGGGCCGGGCACATTGCCGGGGCCGACCTGTCCGGCGTGCGCCTGCGCCCCGCCGACAAGCTCCTGCTCGAAGGCACCTCCGAAGGCTTCGAGGAATTGCGCAAGTCCGGCGATGTCGTCTCGGTCAGCGAACCGGGCGGGCGGGCGTTCCGCCGCAAGCAGGCCCCGGTCGCGATCCTGACGCTTCTGGGCATCGTCGGCCTTGCGGCCTTCGACATCATGCCCATCGGCATCCTCGCCCTCGTCGGCGTCGCCGCCATCCTGGTGCTGCGCTGCATCGACAGCGACGAGGCGTGGTCCTCCATCGACGGCTCGATCCTGGTGCTGATCTTCGCCATGCTGATCGTCGGCGCGGGGCTGGAACAGACCGGCGCGGTCGAGATGCTGGTCGCCGCGCTCACGCCATGGCTTGAGGGCCTGCCCCCCTTCCTGACGCTGCTGGCCATCTACGCGGTCGGCTCGATCCTGACCGAGGTGGTCACCAACAACGCCGTCGCGGTCATCTTCACGCCCATCGTCGTGGCGCTGGCCAGCCAGCTGGGCGTCGATCCCCGCGCCTTCGTCGTCGCGGTCATGTTCTCGGCCAGCGCCAGCTTCGCCACGCCGATCGGGTACCAGACCAACACGCTGGTCTATGGCGCGGGCAACTACCGCTTCACCGATTTTCTCAAGGTCGGCGTGCCGATGAACATCATCGTCGGCGTGACCGCGACACTGGCGATCAGCTTCTTCTTTCCGCTCTGACGCAACCGTCCGCCGACAACAGGAAAGGGGCCGCCCCGACGGGCAGCCCCCTTATCATTCGTGCCAAGCCTGGTCCGGGACCTCGTAGGGTGGGTGAAAACCCACGCGGGTCCTACCCCTTGACCACCATCTGCGGCGAGATCACGTCGATCCCCAGCGCCTTGCCGACGGCGAAATAGGTCAACTGTCCGGCATGGACGTTCAAGCCGTTCAGCAGATGCGGATCGTCGGCACAGGCCTGTTTCCACCCCTTGTCCGCCAGCGCCAGCATGAATGGCATCGTCGCGTTGCCCAGCGCAATCGTCGAGGTCCGCGCAACGGCGCCCGGCATGTTGGCGACGCAGTAATGCATGATCCCGTCCACCTCGTAGATCGGGTCGGCATGGGTGGTCGCCTTCGAGGTCTCGAAACATCCGCCCTGGTCGATGGCCACGTCCACCAGCACCGCACCCGGCTTCATCTCCGCGAACTGCGCGCGGCGAACCAGCTTGGGCGCCTCGGCGCCGGGGATCAGCACCGCGCCGATCACCATGTCCGCCTGGGTCAGATGCTCGGCCAGCAGGCCTTGCGAGGAATAGCCGGTGTTGAACGTCCCGCCGAACACGTCATCGAGATAGCGCAGCCGCGGCAGCGAGCGGTCCAGCACGGTCACGTCCGCGCCCATGCCGGCGGCGATCTTGGCGGCGTGCGTCCCCACGACGCCGCCACCGATCACCAGCACCTTGGCCGGGCCCACGCCGGGCACGCCGCCCATCAGCACGCCACGCCCGCCATTGGCCTTCTGCAGCGTATAGGCCCCCACCTGCGGCGCCAGCCGGCCCGCGACCTCGGACATCGGCGCCAGCAGGGGCAGCCCGCCGCGCTCGTCCGTCACCGTCTCGTAGGCAATCGCGGTACAGCCGCTCGCCATCAGATCCTTCGTTTGCTCGGGGTCGGGCGCCAGGTGCAGATAAGTGAACAGCAACTGTCCCTCGCGCAACATCTTGCGCTCTCCCGCCTGCGGCTCCTTGACCTTCACGATCATGTCGGCGGTGGCGAACACCTCTTCCGCCGTGTCGATGATCTGGGCTCCGGCGGCGACATAATCCGCATCCTCGAACCCCGCGCCCTTCCCGGCGCCGGCCTGGATGATGACCTCGTGCCCATGGGCCACCGCCTCTCCGGCGGCATTGGGGGTCATCCCCACGCGGAATTCTTGCGGTTTGATCTCTGTCGGGCAACCGATTTTCATATAGCACTCCTCTTTGGGCTATAGTGTAGAATACAGTGCCCTCGAAGAAAGGGGTTTGATATTTTGCCTGACACTGCGGTAAGTGACGGAATATTCTTCGAACGACCGCCCCGGAATGCACAGGATCTGCCCCGAATGACCCTCGACACGATGGATCGTCGCCTGCTCGGCGTGCTACAGAAACGCGGCCGCATCTCCAATGCCGACCTGGCCGAGGCGGTAAACCTGTCGCCCTCGGCCTGTCATCGCCGGGTGCAGCGGCTCGAGACCGAAGGCTACATCAAGGGCTATGTCGCCCTGCTGGATCCGCGCCGCATGGGCGTGCCCACGACCGTCTTCGTCGAGATCACGCTCACCACCCAGTCCGACGACGTGCTCGACGCGTTTGAGACCGCCATCGCCCGCATCCCCGACGTGCTGGAATGCCACCTGACGGCGGGCACCGCCGACTACCTGGTGAAACTCGCGGTCGAGGACACCGAGGATTTCGCCCGCATCCACCGCCAGTACCTCACCCGCCTGCCCGGCGTGGCCACCATGCAATCCAGTTTCGCCCTGCGCACCGTGCTGCAAACCACCGCCCTGCCGATCTGAGTCACGCCCGCCCGATTTCCTGTCGGCACTCCACATCCCACCCGACTCGTGACGCGATGCTGCACCGTGCCGGCCGAAGTGGCCGGCGCGACCCCGCGCTGATATGAAACCGCTGAAATATGAAAGGGCCCCGGTTCTCTGACCGAGGCCCCCTCCGACGCGCATGCTCCGTGAGTGACAGCGCGGCCGGAAACCCTTTCGGCACCCGTTTTACAACCAACGGGCGACTGAGTGCTATATGGGGAAAAACATGGGCTTTGGCCCGTATGGAAAACCTTACCTTTGGCTGTGACGTAGCGTCACTTTCACACGAAAAAACCCCGGTGTCGCCACCGGGGTTCTCGATTCTGCGAAACCGGCGGATTTATTCTTCCGCGGGTTCCTCTTTCTTGGCTTCCTCGCCGGTCTCCTGGTCGACGACCTTCATCGACAGGCGCACCTTGCCGCGGTCGTCAAAGCCCAGCAGCTTGACCCACACGTCCTGGCCTTCCTTCAGAACGTCCGACGGATGGTTCAGGCGGCGGTTCTCGATCTGGCTGACATGCACCAGGCCGTCGCGCTTGCCGAAGAAGTTCACGAAGGCGCCGAAGTCCACGATCTTCACGACCGTGCCCTTGTAGACCTTGCCCTCTTCCGGCTCCGCCACGATCGAATAGATCATGTCGTAGGCTTTCTGGATGGCCTCGCCGTTGGGCGACGCGATCTTGATCACGCCTTCGTCGTTGATGTCGACCTTGGCGCCCGACACCTCGACGATCTCGCGGATCACCTTGCCGCCCGACCCGATCACTTCGCGGATCTTGTCGGTCGGGATCTGCATCGTCTCGATGCGCGGCGCGTGAACCGAGAAATCACCGGCTTCCGACAGGGCCTTGCCCATCTCGCCCAGGATGTGCAACCGGCCGGCCTTCGCCTGTTCCAGTGCCTTCTCCATGATCTCCGGCGTGATGCCCGCGACCTTGATGTCCATCTGCAGCGACGTGATACCGGCTTCGGTCCCCGCCACCTTGAAGTCCATGTCGCCCAGGTGATCCTCGTCGCCCAGGATGTCGGTCAGGATGCCATAGGATCCGTCGTCTTCCAGCACCAGGCCCATGGCCACACCGGCCACCGGCGCCTTCAGCGGCACACCGGCGTCCATCATGGACAGAGAGCCGCCGCAAACCGACGCCATCGACGAAGAGCCGTTGGATTCGGTGATCTCGGACACGACCCGCACGGTGTAGGGGAAATCCGTCGCCGCCGGCAGCACCGCCTGCAGCGCGCGCCATGCCAGCTTGCCGTGACCGATCTCACGCCGTCCCGGAGGGCCCACGCGACCGGCTTCACCGACCGAATAGGGCGGGAAGTTGTAGTGCAGCAGGAAGTTCGAGCGGAAGTTGCCGTGCAGCGCGTCGATGATCTGCTCATCGTCGCCGGTGCCCAGCGTGGTCACGACCAGGCCTTGCGTCTCGCCGCGCGTGAACAGCGCCGAGCCATGCGTCCGCGGCAGCAGCCCGGTTTCGCACACGATCGGGCGCACCTCGTCCAGGCTGCGGCCGTCGATCCGCTTGCCGGACTTCACGATGTCACCGCGCAGGATCGACGCTTCCAGCTTCTTCAACGCCGAACCCAGGTTCGCATCCTCAAGCTGCTCTTCGGACAGCGACGCCTTGATCTCTTCCTTGGCGGCCGAAACGGCACTCGTGCGTTCCTGCTTGTCCTGGATCTTGTAGGCCGCGGCCAGCTTGTCTTCGCCCGCCGCCTTCACGGCCTCGTACAGGTCGCTGTAATCCGGCGGCTGGAAGTCGAACGGTTCCTTGGCGGCGTCCTCGGCCAGGTCGATGATCATGTCGATCACCGGCTGGATCTGCTCATGCGCAAAGTTCACCGCGCCCAGCATTTCCTCTTCGGTCAGCTCGTAGGCTTCCGATTCCACCATCATCACGGCACCCTTCGTGCCCGCAACCACCAGGTCGAGCCGCTGCTCGGGGTTGTTGCGCAGGTCGTGCATGTCGTCGACCTCGGGGTTCAGCACGTACTCGCCATCGGTGAACCCGACACGGCAGCCCGCGATCGGCCCCATGAAGGGCGCGCCCGAAATGGTCAGCGCGGCGCTGGCCGCGATCATCGCCACCATGTCCGGGTCGTTGACCAGGTCGTGGCTCAGCACGGTGCACATCACCAGAACTTCGTTCTTGAAACCCGGCACGAACAGCGGGCGGATCGGACGGTCGATCAGGCGCGCGGTCAGGGTTTCCTTTTCCGTGGGCCGTGCCTCACGCTTGAAAAAGCCGCCGGGCACCTTGCCCGCGGAATAGTATTTCTCCTGGTAGTGAACGGTCAGCGGAAAGAAATCCTGACCTTCACGCGGGGCTTTTGCAAAGGTCACGTTCGCCATGACCGAGGTTTCCCCGTAGGTGGCGATGACCGAGCCATCCGCCTGACGGGCAACCTTGCCCGTTTCCAGTGTCAGCGTATCCTCGCCCCACTGGATCGATTTTTTCACTTCTTTGAACATCTATCGTTTCCTAGCTGGAGGCCCTCCCGGGCGTATCCCGGGTCCTCCGTTACATTGGTGGCCCCATTGCCACCGACCCCTCCATCATCTCATGCGCCGGGGTCTAAGGCGTCACGTTTCAGATGAGTGCGCCCATACAGCAGATTTGCGTGAATTGAAAGCCGCGATGTCCCGGCCCGATCTTTCGCCGCCCGGGCCGTCAATCCTCGATCCGGCGCATCGCCCAGTTGACGCTGAAGCCATGCAGGATCGTGGACAGCAGGATGACCAGCCCGACAAGCGACCACAGCTCGCTCTCGTTCACGAAATCCACGTGGCTCATCGCGTAGCACAGGTAATAGATCGAGCCGATGCCGCGCACGCCGTAGACCGCGACGACCGCCCGGTCACGGTGCGGCATCCGCGATCCCGTCAGGCTGAGCCATCCCGAAACGGGCCGGATGATCAGGATCAGGATCAGCGCGATGCAGACCTGGCTCCAGGTCAGGTCCGCAAGAAGCATCGGCAGGACCGACCCCAACGCGATCAGCAGCAGCGCGGTCAGCGCGTGTTCGATCGATTCCGTGAAATCATGCAGCCGCCGGTGAAAACGATGGTCCTTCTCTTCGCGGCGCAGGGTCAGCCCCATCACCGCTACGGCGATGAACCCATAGCCTTCCACCAGCTCCGTCGACCCATAGCACAACAGCACGCCTGCAAGGGCCACCACCCCGGATCCGGTGTCCGCCAGCGGCGCGTTCCTCGGCACCGAAAACAGCACCAGCGCAAGCGCACGGCCGCCCGCCCATCCCGCCACGGTTCCGACGGCGATGCGATAGACCACATCCCAGACCAGCCAATCCAGCGCCCATGCGCCCGGGTTCAGGCCTTCGGCGGCCACGACCAGCCCCAGGTAGACGAACGGAAACGCCAGCCCGTCGTTCAGCCCCGCCTCGGTGGTCAGGGTAAAGCGCACCGGATGCTCCCGGCCTTCCTGCGGCGGGCCGACCTGAACATCCGCCGCCAGTACCGGGTCGGTGGGCGCGATGACCGCTCCCAGCAGGATCGCCGCGGCAACGGTCAGACCCTCCAGGCCGACGCCCAAAAGCGCCACCGCGGCGATCGTCAACGGCATGGCGATGCCCAGCATCCGCATCGTCGGACTCCACTTGCGCCAGGGGCTGATCGTGTCGATCCGCATTCCCGTGCCGAACAGCGCCACGATCACGGCCAGCTCGCTCATCCTCTCCCACACCAGCGGTGCTTCGCGCGGGTCCGGCATGAAACTCGCGGCCGGGATCACCATCGCGGCCGCGGCCCCGAACAGGATCATCAGCGGTGCAAAGACCGGCTCCGCCCGCGACACCAGCCGCGGCAACCACCGCGCACTGATGACGATCATTCCGGTCACCGCCAGCGCGATGTGATAGGTATCGAAGGCGAAAAAGGAATCCGAACTCATGGGCGCTATCGTTCCGTTGGGATCGTGACGTAAGACCGGACGTCACATAGCCCCGCAAGCCACCTCTGCAAGGCCGCCGGAGCGTCGGAACGAGGCGCGCTTCAAAGTCGTGCGCAAATGTTCAGGAAAAGCCGCCCCCGACCGTCCAGGTCAGGCAACTGGTGAAGGGAACGCGCGAGAGTCCCCCTGAGTTCGCATCGGCTCAGCCGTCCCCCCTGGAAAGCGATATCCACACCGAGTTCCGCAACCGCAGGCCGCGACGGCGGAAACCACGATGGTTAGTGCGTCGGCGTGTCCGGCAGCGATCCGAAGACCTCTTCGGCCAGAACTTCGCCCGACAGGCTCAGCCGTTTCTGCCCGCCCGGGTCTTCCTCGACCTCCAGCCAGACCTTCTCGCCATCCAGCTCGACGTAAAAGCGCCACTCGTCATGCTCGATACTCGCAATCGCGTCCTCGGGCCTCAGTTGCCACGGCGCCTTGCCAAAGAATTTCTTCACGTATCCGCCGAGCTGCCGGATATCCGCCCCCGGTTCCGCCGAAGTCTTCGCCCAGGTCACCTGTGCCGGTACTGCCATCGCATGAACTCCCTCCAGAGAGGTGAATGCTAGCACGGTTTACAATTTTGTCACGATTCGTCGGAAACGCCGCGCGGCGCCGGCCCGGCACACAGAGCCGGCGGGTCCGCCGCTCGAGTCATTTCCGGACTAGAGCACCTACCCGGTCAGGATCCCGCTCACCTTCAGTGCCCGCTGTGCGTTGCCCTCGACCTTCAGCTTGCCCGACATGTAGGCCATCACCGGGTTCTGCTCGCCCGACAGGATGTTGCGA
This sequence comes from Roseovarius atlanticus, assembly GCF_019802205.1. GTDB lineage: Bacteria > Pseudomonadota > Alphaproteobacteria > Rhodobacterales > Rhodobacteraceae > Roseovarius > Roseovarius atlanticus_A. The sequence goes on along the minus strand of NZ_JAHVHQ010000002.1, from coordinate 1,125,018 downwards.
AAGACCGCGTCGCTGGCCATCAGCACCACGTCGGCTTCCTCGTCGCCCGCCCGCGCACCCGTCTCGTCCAGCATCACGCTGCCCGCGCCCTCGATCACCAGTTTCGCCGTGCCACGAATGGCGCCCTTCGCCTTGGGGTCCAGCGTCTCGACATAGCCCCGGATCGTCTCGTTCATCGGAAAATGCGCCTTTCAAGGATGCTGCGCAGATCTCTCCATGCCGGACACGCGCCGGTCAACGAGAACCTTGCGTCACCAGCGGCCCAGCGCGTCCTCGTCTTCGTCCTTGGCATCCACCCAATCGGCCCCGTCGCGCGTCACTTCCTTCTTCCAGAACGGCGCGCGCGACTTCAGGTAATCCATCAGGAACTCCGCCGCCTGGAACGCATCGGCCCGGTGCGGCGAGGACGTGGCGACCATCATGATCATCTCGTCGGGCTTCAGCGCGCCATGGCGGTGAATCACCAGCACATCCCCCAGGTTCCAGCGCGTCCGCGCCTCCTCGGCGATCCCGGCCAGGGCCTTTTCGGTCATGCCGGGGTAATGCTCGATCTGCATCGCCTCCAGCCCCGGGGCAATGTCCCGCACGATCCCGGTGAAGCTCACGACAGCGCCCATGCCGCTTTGCCGCGCGGCGAACGCATTCACCTCTTCGCCCAGATCGAACGCCGTGTCCTGCACCCGGATATCCAAGGCCTCAGCCTCCCGTCATCGGCGGAAAGAACGCCACCTCGCGCACGCCCGCCAGCGGCGCATCGAAATCCGCCAGTTCCTGGTCCACCGCCACGCGCAGCGCGTCCAGATCGGCAAAGGCCGCCTCGTAGCGCGCCTCCCGCGCCCGCAACTCCTCGACCAGCTCGCGCACCGTCGCGGCGCCGGTGTCCACCGTGTCCCTGGGGCGCCCGATCCGTTCCCGCACCCACGCGAAATACAACACGTCCATCGCTCAATCCCTCAGATACGGCGTCGCCTTGCGGAAATAGTCAAAGCCGGTGATCAGCGTCAGCGCGGCCGCGATCCACAACAGCCACAGCCCCGCATGCGACGCGATCACCATGCCCTGGAACTTCCAGCGCAGGCCCATCAGGTCCTCTTCGCGGCCTGCCAGCACATCGGCCACCAGCGCCTCGTCCATGCCCATGCTGGACATGCCGAAATAATGCTCGAAAACGCCCTGCGCGAACAGCACCGCGATGGCCACCATCTGCAACGTGGTCTTCCACTTGGCCAGCTTGGTCACCTTCAGCGTCCCCGCCGTGTCGCCCAGGTATTCCCGCAGGCCCGACACGAACACTTCGCGAAACAGGATCATCGTCGCCGGCAGCACCAGCCACGGCGACATCGACGAATAGCCCAAAATCACCGCCAGCGCGATCACCACCATCGCCTTGTCGGCAATCGGGTCCAGCATCGTGCCCAGCTTGGTGGTCTGCTTCCACAACCGCGCCAGATAGCCGTCGAACCAGTCGGTCACCGCCGCGCTCACGAACAGCACCAGCGCGAACCAATCCGCCCAGGGCCGGTGGAAATACAGAAACATCACCGCCACGGCCGGCGCCGCCAGCAGCCTCAGCACGGTCAACACGTTGGGAATGTTCCACGTCATGCGTTTGTATCTAGTGCGAACCGCCCCCGTCCGAAAGCCCCGAATCCCACAACCCGGCACCGTGCTTTTTCTTGCGGCAAATACTCCGGGGAGCGCGAGGGGCTGGCCCCTCGCATATAACCTGTAGCGCGAGGGGCTGGCCCCTCGCTTCCCGCCTGCCCCTCAGCCCTTCTCGTGGAAGTGGTCATAGACCTTCTGCGCCAGCGCCGCCGAGACGCCCTCGACCGCCTTCAGATCGGCCAGGTTCGCCCGGCTCACCGCCTTCGCGGACCCGAAATGCGCCAGGAGCGCGCGCTTGCGCGCCGCGCCGACCCCCGCGATTTCATCCAGCGGCGAGGCACTCACCGCCTTGGTGCGCTTGGCCCGGTGCGTGCCGATGGCGAACCTGTGCGCCTCGTCGCGCAGCCGCTGGATGAAATACAGCACCGGATCGTTGTGCCGCAGCGCCATCGGCCGCTTGCCCATCCGGTGGAACTCTTCCTTGCCGGCATCCCGGTCCAGCCCCTTGGCCACGCCCACCATCGGCAGGTCGCGCACGCCCATCCCCTGCATGATCGAATGCACCGCGCTGACCTGCCCCTGCCCGCCGTCGATCAGCAGCAAGTCCGGCCACAGCCCCTTGTCGCGGTCCGGGTCCTCCTTGATCAGCCGCTTCAGCCGCCGTGTCAGGACCTCCTTCATCATCCCGAAATCGTCCCCGGGTGTCAGCTCGTCGCCCCGGATGTTGAACTTGCGGTACTGGTTCTTCATCAGCCCCTCGGGCCCCGCCACGATCATCGCGCCCACCGCGTGCGCGCCCTGGATGTGGCTGTTGTCATAGACCTCGATCCGCTCCGGCGGGGCCGGCAGGTCGAACGCCTCCGCCACGCCTTTCAGCAGCTTGGCCTGCGTCGCGCTCTCGCTCATCTTCCGCGCCAGGCTCTCGCGCGCATTGCGCAACGCCGCCTCGACCAGCTCCGCCTTCTCGCCCCGCTGCGGCACCAGCAACTCCACCTTGCGCCCCAGCTTGCCGCTCAGCGCCTCGGCCATAAGGTCGGGGTTTTCGATCTCGTGGCTCAGGATGATCTGCCGCGCGGGGTCCTTGGTGTCATAGAACTGCCCCAGGAACGCCTCCAGCACCTCGGCCTCGGCCACGTCCGCGCCGACGCGCGGATAGAAATCCTTGTTCCCCCAGTTCTGCCCCGCGCGGATGAAGAACACCTGCACGCAGGCCTGTCCCTTCTCCAGGTGCAGCGCCACCAGATCCGCCTCGCCCACAGTGCGCGGGTTGATCCCCTGCGCCGTCTGCACCTGGGTCAGCGCCTTGATCCGGTCGCGCAACGCCGCGGCGCGCTCGAACTCCATCGCGTCGCTGGCCTCCTGCATGTCGGCGGCCAGCTTCTCCTGTATCTCCGTCGACCGCCCCGACAGGTAGCGCTGCGCGTCCTTCACCTGCGCCGCATACTCCGCCTTGCCGATATACCCCACGCAAGGCGCGGTGCAGCGCTTGATCTGGTATTGCAGGCAGGGCCGCGTGCGGCTCTCGAACTGCGTGTCGCTGCAATTGCGCAGCTGGAACACCCGCTGCAACTGCCCCAGCGTCCGGTTCACCGCCCCCGCGCTGGCAAAGGGCCCGTAATACTGCCCCTTCTCCTTCTTGGCGCCGCGATGCTTCTTGATCATCGGAAAGTCGTGGCCCGTCACCAGGATGTTCGGGAACGACTTGTCGTCGCGCAACAGCACGTTGTAGCGCGGCTTCAGCTGCTTGATCAGGTTCTGTTCCAGCAGCAGCGCCTCGGTCTCGGTCGCCGTGGTCAGGAACATCATCGACGCGGTTTCCGCGATCATCCGCGCGATCCGCGGCGTATGCCCCGTGGGCCGCGAATAGCTCGACACCCGCGCCTTCAGGTTCCGCGCCTTGCCGACATACAGAACCTGGGACTGCGCCCCCAGCATACGATAGACCCCGGGCGAACCGTCCAGGGTCTTGAGGTAGGACTGGATCACCTTGTGCCCGGTCTCCGGGGCGGCATCGCCGTCCGAGTCGCTGTTGGTGTTGTTAATCATTCGTTAACGTTTTGATTCTGCCCGTGGGCTGCAATGATTAGCACACACGCCGCAATAGGAAACATCTCCACGGATCGTGTGGATAACTCTGCGGACAAGTTTCGGTTACCGGGATTTTTTCGTTGTTTTCAGCCTGCTTCGTTAGATTGCCCAAAAATTAAGCACAAACTTAACTTCTTGATTTCAAATGATTAAAAATCCGTGGTATCCCAAATATATGAAAACATTAAAAATTTTGTAACGCTTAGGTAACGCCCCCATGACCCATGAACAAGTTGACCCGACGTCTATACATCAACCCCCAGAACATCCGGCGTCTGCCATGCCAGATGCTGCCCGCCATCGACACAGATCAGCTGCCCGGTGACCGCCTTCGCCTCCAGGAAATACCCCAGCGCGGCGGTGATATCCTCGGGGTTCACGCCCCGCTTCAGAATCGTCCGCGCCCGCTGGTCAAAGAACTGCTCTTCGCTCTGCTCGGTGCTTTTCAGCGTCGGCCCCGGCCCGATCCCGTTCACCCGCACGCGCGGGGCCAGCGCCTGCGCCGCCGTGCGCGTCATCGTCCAAAGCCCCGACTTGGCAATCGTGTAGCTGGCGAAATTCGGCGTCAGCTTGCGCACCCGCTGGTCGATCATGTTCACCACCAGCCCCTGCGCCACCGGCTCGCCGTTGGCGTCCTTGATCGGGTCCGGCACCTGCGCCGCCAATCCTTGCGTCAGCGCGAAGGGCGCGCGCAGGTTCGACTCCATGTGCCGGTCCCAGCTTTGCCGGGTCGCCGTCTGATATGTCTCGTCCTCGAAGATCGACGCGTTGTTCACCAGAACATGCACCGGCCCGCCCAGCCGCGCGGCCGCCTCGGGCACCAGCGCCTGCACCGCGCCCTCGTCCAGCAGGTCCGCCTGCACCGTGACGGCCCTTTGCCCCTTGGCCTCGATATCGCCCGCCGTTTCTGCCGCGGCATCGGACGACCCGCCGTAATGCACCGCCACGTCATAGCCGCGCGCCGCCAGGTAAAGCGCCATCGCCCGCCCAAGGCGCTTGCCGCCCCCGGTCACAAGGGCGCGGCGGGTGTCGGTGTCTTCGGTCATCCAGGGGCTCCGTTCAGCTCAACACGACCAACACATAGATCACGTAGAGAACGGTCAAGGCGATGCCCCACAGCCGGGTGATATCCCGGCCCAGGAACACGAACGGGATCAGCAGCAGCGACGCGCCCAGCATCACCCACAGGTCGAATTCCAGGAACTCCGGGTCCACCGGGATGGTCCCGACAAAGGACGTGATGCCGATGATGGCCAGCAGGTTGAACATGTTCGACCCGATGACATTGCCCAGCGCCACGTCGGCCTGCTTGCGCAGCGCCGCCATCACCGTCGTCGCCAGCTCCGGCAGCGACGTGCCCAGCGCCACCAGCGTCAGGCCGATCACCGCGTCGCTGACGCCGAACTCCCGCGCGATGATCGACGCGTTGTCCACCAACAGGTCCGCACCCAGCGGCAGCCCCACAAGGCCCAGCGCCAGGAAGACGAAGATCTGCCACCACGGCATGTCGGGGTCCGCGCCCTCGACCTCGTCCTCGTCGTCCGCTTCCGCACTCCGGCACGCGCGCCGGTGGTTGCGCGCATCGCGAAACGCATCCGCCAGCACCAGCCCGAGACAGGCCAGAAGGACCACGCCCGCCAGCATGTCGAACGCCCCCCGGAACGCCAGCCCGATGAACACCACCGTTGCCCCGATCATGAAGAGGTAGGTCTTGCGCGTGTTGCACCCCGAGGTGTGCAGCACCGACAACAGCGCCGGCACCCCCAGCACCAGCAGGATGTTCGCCGTGTTCGACCCGATCACGTTGCCCAGCGCCAGCCCCGGCTTGTTCTCCAGCACCGCGTTGACCGAGATCAGCAATTCGGGCGCCGAGGTCCCGAAGGCCACGATCGTCAGGCTGACGATCAGCGCGGGAATGCCCACGCGCAGGCTCAGGTTCACCGCGCCCTTCACCAGCGCATCCCCGGCCAGAAGCAGGATCAGCAGCCCCAGCCCCGACATCAGCCATGGCCACATCAGGATTTGCCCTCCCGGCACTGGCACGGCCCCTTGCCGATGCGGAACCGCCTGCAATGCGGGCACCGGGCCGATTCCAGCTTCTTCTGTCCGGGAAAGCGCAGGCGTCCGAACATCGCCAGCACGGCGATGAAGGCCAGGAATATGAGGGCGATCTTGCTCAGCACGTCACAGGCCGAACCGGGCAAAGGCCGCGCGTTCCTCGATGCCGGCAAAGGCATCCTCGACCACCGACGCCCCGAAGCGCTGGAAAAAGCCCTTCTTCTTGCCATAGGTGGCAAAGCGCACCTTGTCGCCGTAAAGCTCCTTCAGCTTGGGCACCAGGTGCGCCACCCCGTCGGCCAGCCCCAGCTCGACCCCCCGGCCTCCCAGCCAGAACTCGCCGGTAAACAGGTCTTCCTCCTCGCTCAGCCGGTCGCCCCGCCGCGACTTGATCTGCGCGATGAAATTGCCGTGCATCTCTTCGAGGATGCCCTTGAGCCGCGCCACGTCTTCCTTCTTTTCAGGCTGGAACGGGTCGAGCGTGCTCTTCGACTTGCCGGCGGTATAGACCCGCCGCTCCACGCCCTGCCGTGCCAGGAACACATGCGCGCCGAACCCGGCGGAAATCACCCCGATGCTGCCCACGATGGAATTGTCGTCGACCCAGATGTCATCCGCCGCCGAGGCCAGCCAATAGCCGCCCGACGCCGCCACGTCCTCGACGAACGCGTGAACGGGCACCTTGTGTTCGTCCGCCAGCCGCCGGATGCGCCCCGCGATCAGCGCCGACTGCACCGGCGAGCCTCCGGGGCTGTTGATCAACAGCGCCACGGCCCTGGGCTTGCCCCGCTTGAACGCCTTCTCGATGGCCGACGCCATCGCCTCGTCGCTCAGCGGCATTCTCGACCCGGCGCCGATTGCGCCCGACAGCCGCACGACCGACACCAGCGGGCCTGATTTCAAAAACGGGATAAATCGCTTCATGGAGGGGCATGTAGAATGCCCATGCGCGACAAACAAGGTTGCGACACGTATCAATGCCGCCCGAAGGCAAGAAAGCCACGTAAACGACGCGGGGTCAGGCCGCCGCCGCCCCATCTTCCGGCGGCGCCCCTCCTGCGTAGGGTGGGTGAAAACCCACGCGCCGCCCGATGCCGACCCGAACGCGCCCCCTCAACTCTTGATCCGGTACCCCGTCTTGAAGATCCGCCAGATCAGGAACAGGCACAGCGCCGTGAACCCCGCAATCGCCAGCAGGCTCAGCCCGATCGACACGTCCGCCTGCCCGAAGAACGCCCAGCGGAACCCCGAGATCAGGTAGACCACCGGGTTGAACAGCGTAACCGTCTGCCAGAACGGCGGCAGCATCGAGATCGAGTAGAACGAGCCCCCCAGGAACACCAGCGGCGTCACGATCAAGAGCGGCACCAACTGCAACTGCTCGAAGTTCTGCGCCCAGATCCCGATGATGAACCCGAACAAGGCGAAGCTGATGCATGTCAGCAGCAGGAACGCCACCATCGCGCCGGGGTGCTGTATCTGCACATCCACGAACAGCGCCGAGGTCGCCAGGATCACCACCCCGATGAACAACGCCTTGGTGGCCGCCGCCCCCACATAGCCGATCACGATCTCCAGGAAATTCACCGGCGCCGACAACAGCTCATAGATCGTCCCGATGAACTTCGGAAAATAGATTCCGAAGGACGCGTTCGAAATCGCCTGCGTGATCACCGACAGCATGATCAGCCCCGGCACGATAAACGCGCCATAGCTCACGCCCTCCACCTGGTCGATCCGGCTGCCGATGGCCGCGCCGAACACCACGAAATAAAGCGAGGTCGAAATCACCGGCGACACGAAGCTTTGCAGCAGGGTGCGAAAGAACCGCTGCATCTCGAACCTGTAGATCGCCCCGATGGCCAGGAAATTCATGCCGCGTCCTCCTTCACCAGCCCCACGAAAATCTCTTCCAGGCTCGACTGGCTGGTCTGGATGTCCCGGATCACCAGCCCCGCCTCGGTCAACTCCTTCACCAGCCGCGCGATCCCGGTCCGCTCGGCGTTGGTGTCATAGGTATAGGTCAGGCTGTGGCCGTCCGGGCTCTTCCACAGGTCATAATCCGACAGGCTCCCGGGCACCGCCTCCACCGGCTCCATCAGGTCGATCCGCAGGCTCTTGCGGCCCATCCGCTGCATCAGCGCCACCTTGTCCTCGACCAGCAGGATCTCTCCGTGGGCAATCACCGCGACCCGGTCGGCAATCGCCTCGGCCTCCTCGATGTAATGGGTGGTCAGGATGATCGTCACGCCATCCTGCCGCAGCCCTTCGACCACTTCCCACATGTCGCGGCGCAGCTCCACGTCGACGCCGGCCGTGGGCTCGTCCAGGAACAGGACACGCGGCTCGTGCACCAGCGCCTTGGCGATCAGCACCCGCCGCTTCATGCCACCCGACAATTCCTTGACCTGGTTGCTCCGCTTGTCCCACAGGCTCAGCTGCCGCAGGATCTTCTCCACCAGCGCATCGTCGCGCCCCTTGCCGAACAGACCGCGGGAAAACCGCACCGTGTTGATCACCTTCTCGAACGGCTCCAGCGCGATCTCCTGCGGCACCAGCCCCACCAGCGACCGCGCCGCGCGATACTCCTCGGCGATGTCATGCCCGCCCACGCGCGCGGACCCGCCCGTGGGCGTCGTGATCCCGCACAGCGCCGAAATCAGCGTCGTCTTGCCCGCGCCATTGGGCCCCAGCAGCGCCAGGATCTCGCCTTCGCGGATCTCCAGGTCCACGCCCTTCAGCGCCTGGAACCCGTCGTCATAGGTCTTCTCCAGCCCGTTCACCTCGACAAACGCCGCCATGTCCCGCGCTCCTTCATCCATCATCTGCGCCAAACTAATCCCGCCGCCACACGGCGCAAGCCGTCAGAGACACACAACCCCTTGTGCGTTCCTGCGCGCGCACACCGACGCGGCCCGAAATAAAACGCAGTGTTTCCACATTTTGCATTGTGCCCGCCGCCGCAAGCGGGAATCCTGAGCGCGGTTGGGGGCGCATGATGCCATGCGCATCAGGAACATCGCAGGACGGACATGAAACGCCTCTCTCTTCTTGTCTGGCCGCTCATCATATTCGCGCTCGGTGCCTGCACCGAGACGGTGACGCGTGCCGATAACCCCCGTATCCTTCTCATGGGCGATTCCATGATGGCCTTCCACGGCATGGCCGGGAAATCCGTCTCCCACGCCATGGAACGCCGCCTGGGCGAGCCGGTGATCGACCGCTCCGTCTCCGGCGCCCGCTTCCTCTATGCGCTGCCGATCTCGGGCGCGGCCGGCATGAACATCACCAAGCAGTACCGCGCGGGCAACTGGGACTGGATCGTGATGAACGGCGGCGGCAACGACATCCTGTTCGGCTGCGGCTGCGGGGTCTGCGACCGCCGCATCGACCGGCTGATCTCCGACGATGGCACCACCGGGGTCATCCCCGGCTTCGTGGCGAAGATGCGCAAGACCGGCGCCAACGTGGTGATGGTGGGCTACCTGCACACACCGGGCGTCACCTCGCCCATCGAAGGCTGCGTGGACGAGGGCCGCGAGATGGACGCCCGCATGGCCCGCCTCGCCGCGCTCGACCGCGGCGTGCATTTCATCCCGATGAGCGACGTGGTCCCGTCGGGCGATCGCACCTACCACGCGGTCGACCTCATCCACCCCTCACCAAAGGGGTCCGACGCCATCGGCGGCCGCATCGCCGAACTCATCCGCCAAAGCGGCCCGCGCCGAAAGTAGCGTAGTCCCGGAGGCGTCCCGCCGGATGCCTCCCGGCCCCTGCGCCCGGATCACGCGCCCCCTTTTCCTCTGGCCAAAAATATCCCCGCCGGAGGCTCCGACGGGGACGCACTCACCCCGGCACGGGCCGCAGGCTCACCCCTTCGAGATCATCCGCTTCAGCCAGCCTTTCTTCTCGGCCTGCGCGTCCGGCTCGTCCTCCTTCGGCCCCTCGATGACCTCCTCGAGGTTGGTAAAGAACTGGTCCGCCATCTTCTTGGCAAACCCGTCCACGATCCGGCTGCCCAGCTGCGCCAGCTTGCCGCCCACCTTGGCCTCCACGTCGTAGCTCAGCCGCGTGCCGCCCTCGACCGCCTCCAGCCGCACGTCCGCCGCGCCCTTGGCAAAGCCCGCCGCGCCGCCCTTGCCCTCGCCTTCCAGGCGCAGGCTCTCGGGCTCGTTCATCTCGCTGAACGTCACCATGCCCTTGAACGTCGCCTTCACCGGCCCGACCTTCTGCGTGACCGTCGCCTCGTACCCGTCCTGCGGGTTGCCGGTGACCTCCTGCGCGCCCGGCACGCATTCCTTCAGCACCTCCGGCTCCATCAACGCGGCCCAGACCGTTTCCCGATCCGCCGCGATCTCGCGCTGCCCACTCATCTGCATGGCATGTCTCCTCCTTGGGTTGGTCCGATCCTACCGCACCGCCCCAAACCCTCCAAGACCGATGCGCCCTGCAAATTGACAGAGGCGGGGTGTCTCGCGCATCAAGACCTTAGTCGCATGGGGAATGATCCTTGCCCGGTACGCTCTGCCTCACCTTCGACGATCTCTTCGTCGCCAACTGGGTCGCCGCCCGGCCCGTCTTCGCGGAACACGATGCCCGCGTCACCTTCTGCGTGTCGCACCTGCACGAGGCCACGCCCGCGCAGATCGAGGGCCTGCACCTCCTGCAGTCCGACGGTCACGAGATCGCCTGCCACACCCGCACCCATCCACGGCTGAAGCCGTATCTGCAAGCTCACGGCCTCGATCACTGGCTCGAACACGAGGTCGACCGCGCCATCGCCGAGCACCGCGCGGCGGGCTTCCCGGCCCGCAGCTTCGCCTGCCCCTTCCACGCCTCGACGCCCGAGACCCGCGCCGCCCTGGCCACCCGGTTCGAAATCGTCCGCGCGGAGGGACCCCGCAGCCTTGATCCCGCCAACCCCGCCAGCCGCATCTATTCGGAAATTCCCGCCTCACGCTGCCTCGACAACCTCGGCGTCGCCGACATGCAGCACAAGGCCTTCCCCGGCTGGCGCCGGCAGCACACCCTGCTCGACCTCATCGCCCGGACCGATGGCCTCGCCGTCTTCACCGGCCACGACATCCGCGACCGCAAATCCGGCCCCGGCTTCTACAGCACCACGCGCCAGATCGGCAGGCTAATTGCAGAGGCATCAAATCGGAATGTGAGTATTCAACCTATGAGTCCGCATAAATAAGTTCATCCCGAAGCTTAACCTTGCCACTAGCTCGTTAGATTGATTGTGTTAAGTTCGTTTCTTCTCGATAATTGATTAAGCTCTATCTGCTACTCTCATTATTTCAGGAGCAATAAACACAGTCGGGTGCAGCCTTCGTATTTCATGCAAGATTCCTTGTTCAATTAACTTATCGATTGTGTTTCTTGCTGCACGGTAAGTGACACTAAATGCGTCCTGGACGTCACGAACTGTGACAAGCGGCGTGTCAAAAAGAATATCTACGAGTCCAACCGCGTTCGCAGCTTTGGTCGATCTAGTTATGCGATCACGGTACGTTGATTGAAGATCAATCAGGCGATCGACAACCCTGATCGAATTTCGAGCACTGTCCTCAACGACGTCCAAAAAAAACGCGATCCACTCATTCCATGCTCCATCAGTAGAGACGGCAAGCATTAAGTCGATGTATTCGTCTTTTCGACCTTCCAACTCTGGACTGACGTAGAGCAAAGGGGTGTCAAAAAGCTCGCGTTCGACTGCCATTAGCGAGATAAGCATTCGTCCGACTCGCCCATTTCCGTCCGAAAAAGGGTGAATTGCTTCCAGTTGGTAATGGACCAGAGCCATGTCTATCAATGGCGGCGTCTTATCACGATCAATCCTGTTAATGTATTTTTCTAGCTGATCCATACACCGCTGTGTTTCAGCCGGTGGCGGTGGTACGAAACGGGCAAACTCAATTCCTTTTCGTGCGCCACCTATCGCATTTTGTTCTGTTTTGTACGAACCTCTATTTCGATTTGCTCCTCGGTAACTCCCAACGCCAGACAGGAGTATGTCGTGTGCTGTTTTTACAACCTTGTGGCAGATCGGGAGACCGTCTTCTTGGACCATTCTGAGGCTTTCACTCAGAGCGCGAAGGTAGTTTCGGACTTCGATTGAGGCTTGATCACTTGCTTCATCCATACCTGCGTCAGCAATTAGAAGATCATCATCTGTTGTGAAGGTTCCTTCCATCGCAGAAGAAGTCAGTGCTTCCCTGCGTTGAAGTGGCCTGACCAAAATATAAGGATTGCTTAATCGCCGACTGGCACCGCGCAACTCTGCGATAGCGTCGCGCGCGTTCTGCAAAGGCACAATTAGCTCTGTTAGATTTAGCTTTGGCGGCAGTTCATTTGGAATGAAAGCCTTCACATCATGAGGCGTGTCGACGAGCACACCTGTACTATTTTTGCCGAACAGAGCGTTGTCCATGCTTCACCTCAAGTACAACTTAAACAGTGAAGTTATACTTAGGGGGCTAAAAAGTACAACTTGCGTGTTCAAGTTGTACTTTTAAAAGTAAACTAGCATCAATATGTAGTGGGTAACATAGAGCTGGGCGCTATAGAACCTGTTAGTCTGGCGTGACTGCTCCCCTCAACGCCTTCACCTCCGCCCGCTTCTTCTTCGCCTCGACGCGCTTGCGCTTCTGGTTCTTCGACACTTTCGTCGGGATTCGCCGCTTGGGCTTTTCACAGGCCTTGCCGATCAACTCCGCCAGCCGCTCCCGCGCGATCTCTCGGTTGCGAGCCTGCGACCGCTCCTCGGACACCTGCAACACCACCGCCCCGTCCTTGGTCCAGCGCCGCCCGGCCAGCCGCCGCAGCCGCCGCTTCACCGGGTCGGGCAGGTTGGGCGAGCGCTCGGCCTCGAACCGCAGCTCCACCGCCGAGGACACCTTGTTCACGTTCTGCCCGCCCGGGCCAGACGCGCGGGTGAACTGCTCGGTCAGCTCCCAGTCCTCGATGGTGATCTGTTCGTTGATCTTCATGATGCCCTGTCAGATAGCACCGACGCGATGCCACTCAAATACCGACGCGATACCGACACGCCCTTTTCATATCAAAAGGGCCGCCCCAACCTCGTGGAACGGCCCTTCTAAAGATTTCGGAGGCGGGGCGGTTAGGCCATGCCAATCCGGGTGTTTACATGCCCAAGGGCTGCCTCAGACACGAACCTCCCTGACTGTTCCGACACCTCTCTCCAATCCCTTTATAGACACTGGATCACCTCCTTTCAGCTGTTGAACTCAAGGGTAGCCTGCCACAGATTTTGTATTTGTCAAAACAAAATCATGTGGTCCTGCCACTAAGTGACCCCACGATGATGCGAAACGGCACAAGTGCCAGAATGGCCAGCACCAGTTTCACCAGCCAGTCCGCCACCGCCAGCGACACCCACAGCGGCACCACCGGGCCCATCCCCAACAGCGGCAGCGCCTCTCCGGCCCAGCCCACGTCGTTGCCCGGCTCCAGGACGCTCAGGCTGGCCGAAAACGCGATGGTAAAGAACAGACCCGTGTCCACGCTCCCGCCGATCAGCGACGACACCACCGGCGCCCGCCACCACGCCCCACCGCGCAGACGGTCGAACACCGCGATGTCCAGGAGTTGCGCGGTGAGGAACGCCACCGCCGACCCCAGCGCGATCCGCACCGTCACCAGCGGGCCGAACTCGCCCTCAATCTGCGTGCCGATAAAGGAACAGACCAGCCCCACCACGAACCCTGCCAGCACAACGCGCCGTGCTGCCGCGCGGCCATAGACGCGGTTCATCACGTCCGTCACCAGGAACGCCAGCGGATAGGTGAATGCCCCCCATGTCAGCCACTGGCCGAACAGGAACTGCACCAGGATGTTCGACGCGACGACAATCGCCGCCATCGCCAGAACACCGGGAAGGATCTTGGATGTCATGCGCACAGGCCCCCGATACGCGTCAATATCAGGGGCCTGCGCCTAGTCACTTCGCGGCAGAACCGCAAGACCTCACTCCGATTGCAGCACGCCCAGGCACTGCCCCGGCAGGTCCGTCAGGGTCAGCTCGCGGCGCGGCTTGGGCGGCGGCGCGTTGGGGTCCGGCGGCGGCGGGTTCAGGATATTGCGCTGCCATTGGCGTGCATCGGCGCAGCCATCCCCGGCCGGCGGCGCGGCCTGATCGACGCATCCTTTCGCGCCGCGCGGACATTTCAGCCGCACGTGGAAATGATAGTGATGTCCGTACCAGGGCCGGATCTTGCGCAGCCAGCTGCGGTCGCCGGTCTCTTCCTCGCACATCCGCACCTTGGCGCCGGGAAAGACGAAAATCCGCGCCACGCGCGGGTCCTGCGCGGCGGCCTTCATGATCTCGTGATGCGTGCGGTTGTAATTGTCGTTCGTGTAGGCCCCGTTCGCCCGCCGCAGCGAAATCGACGACAGGCTTTCGCGCTGCGCCCGGCTGAGGTTGAGGTTGGTCGCGGGCCGCAGCCAGATATCCACGTCCAGCCCCAGCTGGTGGCTGGCATGCCCGGTCAGCATCGGCCCGCCGCGCGGCTGGCTGATATCGCCCACGTAAAGGCCGTTCCACCCCGGCTGCGTCGCGGCAAAGCGCGACAGTTTCTGGACGAAGTCGATCACCTCGGGATGGCCCCAGTTGCGGTTCCGGCTCAGCCGCATCGCCTGCCATGTCGGCCCGGTCTCGGGCAGCTGCACCGCACCCGCCACACAGCCCTTGGAATACCCGCCAAAGGGCCGCGCCGCCTGCTGCGAGCCGCCCCTCTTGGCGCCGAACAGCTGTTTCGCCTGCACCCCGCGCATGTCCGCCGGGATGCTCTGCGTCGACAGCACGGCGGGCTGGACGCTTTCCTGCTCTGCCGTGGACCCGCCACACCCCGCCAGCACAAGCGCCAGCAGGAACGGCTTTACGATACGGACCATGTTTCACTATCCCCTTTTGCCTGAACCCAGCGTAGCAAGATCAACCCCACGAGGAAAAGCAGAATGAGCGGCGTGACCCCGATCCGAGCGCTTCCGCTGATATAGGTCACCAGGCCGATCAACGCCGGCGCCACGAACGCCGTCGCGCGCCCCGACAGGCCATAGAGACCAAAGCTTTCCGTCGGCACCGCCGGGTCCGTGTGGCGCACCATCAACGACCGGCTGGCCGATTGCAGCGTCCCGCCCAGCCCCCCGATCAGGATGCCGCAACCGAAGAACACCATGTTCGGCAGAGCCGAGCCTTCTTCCAGCGGGAGGCCGAAGAACATCGTCCGGTCCATGCTGACAATGGTGATGCAGACCCCGATCAGGATCCACACCGCCACCACGATCACCGGCTTCGGTCCGAACCGCTTGTCCAGCCTGCCGCCGACCCAGCTGAACGCCGCCGCCGCGATGGCGCTGACGATGCCGAAAATGCCCACCCTCACGATCGACCAGTCCAGCACCAGCGTCGCGTAGGTGCCGCCGAAACTGTAAAGGCCGTTCAAAGCGTCGCGATAGAACATCGACGATCCCAGGTAGGCCAGCAGGCTGCGGCGGTTGGGCAGGTTCGCCACCGATTTCTTCAGCAAAGTCATCGCACCGACGAACCCTGCGCCCTTCGGCGCGGTGTCCGCATCGCGCACCCACAGGAAATAGGGGATCATGAACACCACGTACCACGCAGCCGCCAGCGGCCCGACGATGCGCTTGTCCTCGTCCTGCGCGGCGTCCAGCCCCAGCGCAGGCTCCAGCCCGACGATGGTGCGGCCCCCGTCCATGGTCTGGAAAAACACCAGCATGATCGCCAGCGACACCAGCCCGCCGAGATAGCCAAAGGCGAACCCGCTGCCCGAGGTCGATCCCACATCCTCCGCCGTCGCCACCGACGGCAGCTGCGAATTGACGAAGATCAGCGCATATTCCGCACCTATAAAGCCGATCCCGAACATCACCAGCATCAGAACCATGTTCGACCCGTCCGGCGCCGTCCACCACAGGCCCGCCGCGCCGACGACATAGAGCACCGAGAAGAACAGCATCCACGGAATGCGCCGCCCGGTGGAATCCGCCATCGCGCCCATGATCGGCGCACCGAAGGCGATCACCAGCCCAGACAGCGCCAGGCACCATGACCACAGGGTCTGCGCCCGCGCATCCGCTGCCTCTTCCGCCAGCCCCGTGCCCAGGAAATAGGTCGAGGCGACGGCGGCGAAGAACGGCCCGAAGACGAAGGTCACCAGCAGGGTGTGATAGGGCTGGCTGGCCCAGTCGAAAAAGAACCAGCCCCAGATGCGCTTGCGTGCTGAAACCTCTGCCATCGTGCCCCCTCGTTTGGCCGCGATCAAACGCGGTTCGGGGTCCGGTGGCAAGCCCTTCCTTCGGCTTTCCGCGTCAGTCCCGCATCGGCGGCCAGGGCCGCTTTGCGTCCGCCTCGATCCAGGCGGTCACCCATTCGGGCGCGGCGGGCCGCTCCACGGGTTGGCCCAGCGCCGCCATCACCTCGTCGGGCGGCACGATGCCGTTCTTTCCGGTCACGGCCGAGCGATAGACGATGTGGTTCGCGCATTCGCCGTCCGTCTTCCACATCGACTGTTCCAGGTAGATGAACCGCGCGTCCCACCACACCGCGCGCGACCGCATCTCGACCGTCTCGAACATCCGGATCCGGCGGCGGTACCGCACGCTCGCCCCGGCCATGGTCAGCCCCCAGCGGTTCTCTTTCAGTACCTTCACCAGCCCCGCCCGCATCGCCAACGGAATGCGCCCAAGATCGTAGAGCGTCAGCGTGCGCCCGTTGTTCAGCTCCATCCACAGGTCGATGTCCCACGGCAGGCAGACATGCCGCGACACATGCGTGTCGGTTGGCGCCAGCGGCGGCGCGTTGCGGTGCTTGAAAAGCTGCCAGAACATGCGGACGAGGGGGTACATCGGGCGCTCCTTTTGTCCGAGGTGTTGACGCAACTCACGTTCACGTCAACCACAACCTCGCGTAAAGCTTGCGGAATACCGCCATGACGCTTACCTAAAGCGTACGGCCAAAAACCTGCATCGCAGCTATTGGTCGTGCGCGGCGCGACGATTGAGTGTTGCGCGCGCCCTGCCTTTATCTGATATCTCAGGTTAACGGCAGGACGCTTTATTCCGCGTAGCAAACAAGAGGTTTTCTAGATGCAGGCAATCGCAGGTCCCATCGGGCTCATTCTGGACGTGGTGTTCTTCATCATGATCATCCACATCATCATGAGCTGGCTGATCAACTTCCAGGTCCTGAACCTCAGCCAACAGTTCGTGGCCCAGGTCTGGTACGGCCTCAACCGCCTGCTCGAGCCGATCTACCAACCCATCCGCCGCATCCTGCCCGACACCCGGCCCCTCGACCTCGCACCGCTGGTGGCTTTCGTCGCACTCATCTCTCTGCGCGACTTCATCCTGCCGGAACTGCTGTGCAACGGACGCCCCCTGGGCTACTGCGGATAGCCGCGCCGTCGCGGCCCCCCGGGGTGGCGATCCGTCTTATGTATGGCAGCACTTTATCTCTGCCAAATCCGAAAACCCTCAGGCGTCGCGCCAGGACTTGCCAAATCGCCGCCCCCAGGGAGGGGGGCCGCGATGGCGCGGCGGCCTGCGGCCTTGACTCCGCGCCGCCGACATCGGCCGTCCGACCCCAATCCGGGACTTGTTTACGATTCCTTAGTGTGGGACTGTCACCCGTAAGAGCAGAAAACTAAAATCTTACAGGTTTCCCATGCAAAGCGCTGCCACGCTGCTGCAAGACGTCTTCGGATTCTCCGCCTTCCGCCCCGGCCAGGAGGAAATCGTCCAGACCGTCGCCGAAGGGTCCAACACCCTTGCCATCATGCCCACCGGCGGCGGCAAATCCCTTTGCTACCAGCTGCCCGCGCTGCTGCGCGACGGCGTCACCGTCGTCATCTCCCCCCTCATCGCGCTCATGCGCGACCAGGTCCGCGCGCTCAGGGCGGCGGGGGTCGAGGCCGGCGCGCTCACCTCCGGCAATACCGAGGAAGAAACCCAGGCCGTCTGGGACGCGCTCGACGCAGACCGCCTGAAACTGCTCTACATCGCGCCCGAACGCCTCGCCGCCGGCTCCGCCATGGGCATGCTGCGCCGCATCGACGTCAGCCTCATCGCCGTGGACGAGGCGCATTGCGTCAGCCAATGGGGCCACGACTTCCGCCCCGACTACCTGCGGATCGGCGAGTTGCGCCGCGCCCTCGACGTGCCGCTCGCCGCCTTCACCGCCACGGCGGATGCCGAAACCCGGGCCGAAATCGTCGAGAAACTGTTCGAGGGCCAGCAGCCCGAAACCTTCCTGCGCGGTTTCGACCGGCCCAACATCACGCTGGCCTTCTCGGCCAAGGACAGCCCCCGGCAACAGATCCTCAGCTTCGCCGCCGCCCGCAAGGGCCAGTCCGGCATCGTCTACTGCGGCACCCGCGCCAAGACCGAAACGCTGGCGAAAGCCCTGCGCGAGGACGGCCATTCCGCCTGCCACTACCACGGCGGCATGGACCCGGACGACCGCCGCCATGTGGAACATCGCTTCAGCACCGAGGATGGGCTGGTGGTGGTCGCCACCATCGCCTTCGGCATGGGCGTGGACAAGCCCGACATCCGCTGGGTCGCCCATGCCGACCTGCCCAAATCCATCGAAAGCTACTACCAGGAAATCGGCCGCGCGGGCCGGGACGGGGCACCCGCCGACACGCTCACCCTGTTCGGCCCCGACGACATCCGCCTGCGCCGCAGCCAGATCGACGAGGGCCTCGCCCCGCCCGAACGCCGCGCCGCCGATCACGCCCGCCTCAACGCGCTCCTTGGCCTGGCCGAAACCCACGCCTGCCGGCGACAGGCCCTGCTGCGCTATTTCGGCGAAGACCCTGCGCCCTGCGGCAATTGCGACACCTGCACCACGCCGCCCGAAACCTTCGACGGCACCCAGGACGTGCGCAAGGCGCTCTCGGCCATCCTGCGCACCGAAGAATTCTTCGGCGCGGGCCACCTGATCGACATCCTGACCGGCAACGAGACCGACAAGATCCGCGCCCGCGGCCACGATGGCCTGCCCACCTTCGGTGTGGGCCGCGACACCGACCGCCGCACCTGGCAGGGCATCTTCCGCCAAATGATGGGTTGCGACCTGATCCGCCCCGACCCTGAACGCCACGGCGCCCTGCGCATGACGGAACGGGCCATTCCCATCCTCAAGGGCGAGGACCAGATTACCCTGCGCCGCGACACCCTCGCGCCCAAGTCCCGCCGTCCCGCCGCCAAGACGCTGGTGGCCGAGGAGGACGCGCCGCTCCTTTCGGCCCTCAAGGCGAAGCGCCGCGCGCTGGCCGAGGCCGCCAGGATGCCCGCCTACATCGTCTTCAACGATCGCACCCTGATCGAGATGGCCGAAACCCGGCCCCGCACGCTCGACGACATGGCCCGCATCTCGGGCGTCGGCTCCAAGAAGCTCGAACAATACGGGCGCGCCTTCCTCGAGGTCATCAACGGCGAGGCCGAGGTGATGCACCCCACCCGCCGCAAGCTGGCGGGCCGCGACACCGGCACGGTCTACGACCGCCTGCTGGAAGTTCAGGCCAACCTCCAACGCGGCGAGGACGGCATCGACAAGCCGCTTTCCTGTTCCGCCAGCCTGCTGGCTCGTGTCGCCGCGTCGAAACCCCGCGACCTCGGCGATCTCGAACGCCTGCTGGGCGACAAAAGGACCGAGCGTTTCGGCCCGGCCTTTCTGGACGTTCTGCATACCGCGGACTAAGTCCCACGAAGTAAAAAATCCAAGGGTCACATATGCTCGTCGTCGTCTCGCCTGCCAAGAAAATGGACATGTCCCCGGCCGAGGGAATCCACCCCACCGGCCCCGCCTTCGCCAAGGACGCCCACGCCCTGGCCGACGTGGCCCGCGACCTCAGCCAGGCCGACCTGAAAAAGCTGATGGGCATCTCCGACGACCTGGCGAAACTCAACGCCGACCGCTTCCGCGACTTCGGCAAGCAGGAAAAGAAACCCGCCGCGCTCGCCTTCGCCGGCGACACCTACCAGGGGCTCGAGGCCGGCTCGCTCGACACCGACGAGCTTGACTGGGCACAGGACCACCTGCGCATCCTCTCGGGCCTCTACGGCCTCTTGCGCCCCCTGGACAATATCGAGCCCTACCGCCTGGAAATGGGCAGCCGCCTGAAGACCGAAAAGGGCAAATCGCTCTACGATTACTGGGGCGACCGGCTGTCCAAGGCGCTGAACCGGCAGGCGAAAGAGACCGGAAGCAAGACCCTCGTCAACTGCGCCAGCCAGGAGTATTTCGGCGCCGTGGACCGCGACGCGCTCAAGCTCAGGGTCATCACCCCCACCTTCCTCGACACCAAGAATGGCGAGGCCAAGGTCATCAGCTTCTTCGCCAAGAAGGCCCGCGGCGCCATGGCCCGTTTCATCGTCCAGAACCGCCTGACCGATCCCGACAGCCTCAAGGATTTCGACAGCGGCGGCTATCGCTATGACGCGGATCGCTCCACCGAGGACGAACCGGCGTTCATCCGCGGCGAGCAGTAGGGCGTTCCGCGCAGGGCAAAGCCTCTGTTATTGGCAAGGGGCCAATATCCGCTTTGTGGTACGAAGCCGCCGGTCACAACGGAGGCGAGCGTCAGCCCAAGGGGTGGCGATCCAACGGCAACTAAGAAGCACTTTATGCCTGCCGAATACATCCTCGGAAGGATCATTGCGCCCAGCCTCAGCCAAATCGCCAGCCCGTGGTAGGGGCTGACGATGGCCGGGCCGCTTCGCGGCTGTTAACCGGCTGGGTGCGCGATACCAGTGTCTTGACTGCGATGAGACGCGCATCGACGGGCCGTGGTGCGGCGAACCGACGATGGTGATGGGTACTTTATGCTGGCCAAGCACATCCGACCCGAGAGCGTGGCACTTCACCCACCCAATCGCCGTGCCGGGGGACGGCCCGGCGATGCGCGGCGGGCTTCGCCCTTGATCCGCGCGGGGTGCTTCGCCTCGGACGTGCGCTTTGCGGGGTCGATCCACAGCCCCGGTGCGGGGTCAGGCCGCAGGCCCCGCGCCATCGACGGGCCGCCCCCACGGCCCGGCGATTTGGTGAAGCTTGGCGCATCGCTCGATCCTGTTTCGGATCTGGCCTGGGTAAAGCGCTGCCGACCCCCCCGTCGGATCGCCGCGCCGCGGCCCGTCGATGGCGCTCGAGACTATCGCTCACGCCGCGCTCTGCCCTTCCTCGGGCGCACGCACCCCCTCGGGGCAGGCCGCCACAACGTGGTCGATCAACGCCTGTTTCGACAGCGGCTTCGACAGGTAGTGGTCGATCCCCGCCGACAGGATCTCGTCCTCGTCGCCATCCATCGCGTGCGCCGTCATCGCCACGATCGGCACATGCCCGCCGCTTTCCGCCTCGAGCGCCCGGAGTGCGCGGGTCGCGTCCTTGCCGTCCATCCCGGGCATCGAGATGTCCATGAACACGATATCGGGCCGGAAGGATCGGTAGAATGCCACCGCCTCTTC
Organism: Roseovarius atlanticus; assembly: GCF_019802205.1. Lineage (GTDB taxonomy): Bacteria > Pseudomonadota > Alphaproteobacteria > Rhodobacterales > Rhodobacteraceae > Roseovarius > Roseovarius atlanticus_A. The sequence goes on along the minus strand of NZ_JAHVHQ010000002.1, from coordinate 1,103,754 downwards.
GCCGTTCACCGCGAATTTCAAGTCGATATCCAGCGCCTTGACCATCCTGGAAAACACCAGCCGGTTGGTCCTGTTGTCCTCCGCCGCCAGCACCCGCATCACCCGGCCGGGGTCCTGCGGCAGGTCCGGGTCCGCCACGCCCCCCGCCAGCGAACCCGAGAGCCGTGTCAGGGCGGCAAAAAGCTCGGCGCGGGGGAAGGGTTTTTGCAGCACCGCGTCGACAAAGCCGCGCCCCGGGTCCTGTTCCACGCTGCCGATATTCCCGCTCAGCAGCAGCACCGGCGCCGCGTGTCCGGCCGCCTTCAGCGCCTCGGCCAGTTCGATCCCGTCCATCCGGGGCATGACGTGGTCGGTGATCACCAGGCTGACCGACCCGTCCGTCGTCTCCAGCGCCGCCGCGCCGCTGTCGCAGCATATCACCTCGATGCCCAGCGCCGCGAACAACCGCTCCAGGATCGAGCGGTTCAGCGCGTTGGTCTCGACGATCACCACCTTGCGCAACCCGTCGGGCACGCTGAAATCCTGTCCCGCATCCGGGTCCGCCAGCGGCAGTTCCACGGCAAACCCGAAGGTCGATCCCTGCCCTTCGACCGACTCCACCCAGATCTCGCCGCCCATAAGCCGGACCAGCTTCTCCGAGATCGCCAGGCCCAGCCCGGTCCCCTCGAACCGGCGATTGCTTTCGCCGTCGACCTGGTTGAACTCGCCGAAGATGTGCCCGACCTTGTCGTCGGGAATGCCGATGCCGCTGTCCTCGATCGTCACGTGCAGGCGCGCCGCGCCCTGGGCCGCGCATTCGACGCCCACGACCCGCACCATCACGTGCCCCTCTTCGGTGAATTTCACCGCGTTGCCCAAAAGGTTCGTCATGATCTGCCGCAGCCGACCCGGATCGCCGACAAAGCGCGTCGGCAGGAACAGGTCGTAATCCACCAACAGCTCGATCCCCTTGTCCCGCGCGTTCACCTGCATCAGCATGATCAGCTCCTGAATGCAGCGCTCCATGTCGAACGGCTCGGCATGCAGAACCAGCTTCTCCGCCTCGATCTTGGAATAATCCAGCACGTCGTTGATGATCACCAGCAGCGCCTCGCCCGAATTCTTGATCGTGTTGGCATAGAGCAGCTGTTCCTCGTCCAGCTCGGTATCCTTCAGCAGCTCCGCCATGCCCACGACCCCGTTCATCGGCGTGCGGATCTCGTGGCTCATGTTGGCCAGGAAGGACGATTTCGCCCGGCTCGCCATCTCGGCCTTGCGCCGGGCCTCCTTCAGGCGCTCCTCGTACCGGATCGTGTCGGTGATGTTCAGCGCCAGGCTCACCACGTCGCCGGTGGGGCCGCGCTGGTCGATCAGCTTGATATAGGCCCCGTTCCATAGCCGGACGATCTCGGGCTCGGGCGCCACCGTCTGCCAGCGGTCCAGCATCTTCTCGCGCCACGCGGCGGGGTCGGCGTCGCCGATATCCACGACCCCCTCCTCGGTCACGCATTGCAGGATCTCGACATAGCTGATGCCCGGCTTGACGTCCTCCAGCCCCTCGAACACGCCCAGCCAGGCATGGTTGGCGGCGATCATCCGGCTGTCGGCGTCGAAAAAGGCGAACCCGTCCTGGATCGTCTCGATCGAGTGCCACAACCGCCGCTCGGCGATGGCGACCTTCTCGTTGGCCATGTTCAGGTCGGATTTCACCCGCGCGTTCTCGTCCCGCACGGTCTGCACCTCGGCGCGGGTCTCGACGATCTCCTCGCTCAGGGCACGGGCATGCCGGCCCAGCTTGCGGTTCGCGGCCTGCAACTCGGCCTGTTTCTGTTCCAGCAGACGTTCGGCGGCCAGCCTGGCGCGCCGTTCCTCCGCCAGTTTGTTGGCAAGGCTCATGCCCCAACCTCCGCCCGTGCCGGTGACTCTCGGGGCTCAAACTCCCTGATTATGGTGAACAAGTCTTTAAACCCTGACCCGTGCCGGGCGCGGGAATCGTTGTCTTGCCCCGGGGGGCGTGGCACGATGCCGCCACTCGTTGAAGGAGGGTATAATGCTCCAACGCTTTCTTGCCGCCATCGTCCTCAGCCTTTCCGCCAGCTTCGTCGCGTCCGCCGCGCTGGCCCAGGATGCCGTGCCCGACAGGCGCGAGGTGGTCACCAAGGATGTCGACTTCTACGGCTCCGATCTGGACCCGCTCTTCGACACCACGCTCGAGGCCTGCCGCAACCTCTGTTTCTCCAACAATGCCTGCCGCGCCTACACCTTCAACACCCGCTCCAGTTCCTGTTTTCCCAAGAGCGCCCTGACCGAGACCAAGCCCTACGAGGGCGCGGTCTCCGCCGAGGTCTTCGACACCGACACCCGTGTCCTTTCCGATGCGCCCGCCCGCACCGCCGATCTGGATTTCCTCAACCCCGGCGACCTGAACCAGGCCCGCGACCAGGCCACCGGCATCGGCGCCCGCCACCCCGGCGGACAATGGGACGTCCCCGCCATGGTCAACGCCGCGCAGGACCGCATCGCGCAGCAGGATTACCTGAATGCCATGCGCTGGATGGGGGCCGCCGTGGCCCGCTCGGACGCCGCCGACCAATGGGCCGAATATGCCCGCCTGTCGCTGCTCATCCCGACGCAGAACGACTCCGAGAAGCGCAACTATGCGGAACGCGCCTTCCAGGCCGCGATCAACGCCTACCTGCGCGCGCCCGGCGATCCCGCGCGCATCAACGCCCTTCTGCTCATGTCCCAGTCGCTGGAGACGATGGGCCGCGGCCAGGCCACCGTGCCAACCCTGCGCCTCGCCGAATCGATCCAGCCGCGCGATGATGTGATGACCGCGCTCGACGCCGCCATCGCCAAGTACGGTTTCCGCATCACCGACCACCGCGCCGACAGCGACAGCGCCCAGCCGCGCCTCTGCGCAGAGTTCTCCGAGCCATTGGTCGAGGCCGGCACCGATTACACGCCTTTCGTACGCCTGCCCGATCCCGGCCTGGTGGTGCAGCCCTCGGGCAACCAGATATGCATCGCCGGCGTCCAGCATGGCGAGCGCTACCGCGTCACCTTCCGCGAGGGGCTGCCCGCCGCCAGCGGCGAAACCCTTCAGCGCGACACCGAGATCACGCTCTACGTCCGCGACCGCTCGCCGCGCGTCAGCTTTCCGGGCCGGTCCTACATCCTGCCCAAGGCCGCCGACACCGCCCTGCCGATCGAGACCGTGAACCTCGAAGAAGTCGAGCTGCTGCTGCGCCGCGTCTCCGACCGCAACCTTCTGCGCACCATGCAGGAGGATTACTTCGGCCGCCCCCTCAGCCAGTACCAGGAACGCGAGTTCGGCAACGACATCGCCGAGGAAGTCTGGACCGGCACCGGCGAGGTGCAGAACACGCTCAACCAGACCATGACCACCCGCCTGCCGTTGGGCGATGTGCTGGCGAACGAGGCCCCCGGCATCTACGCGCTGACCGCGACCATCCCCGGCGCCGATCCCTACGACAACCCCGGCGCCACGCAATGGTTCGTGCTGACCGACCTGGGCCTGACCACGCTCAAGGGCAATGACGGCCTGCACGTCTTCGTGCGCGGGCTGGCCGATGCCCAGGCGGAATCCGGCGTCGAGCTCTCGCTGCTCTCGCGCTCCAACCGCGTGCTGGGCACCGCCACGACCGACGACCAGGGCCACGCGCTCTTCGCCCCCGGCCTGACGCGCGGTACCTCGGGTTCCGCCCCGGCGATGATCCTCGCCAAGGCCGGCCCCGACGACATGGCCTTCCTGTCGCTCACCGATCCCGCCTTCGACCTCTCGGACCGCGGCGTCGAGGGCCGCTCGCCCGCGCCGCCCATCGACGTCTTTCTCGCCACGGACCGCGGCGCCTATCGCCCCGGCGAGGTGATCCACGCCACCGCCCTGGCGCGGGACGAACTGGCCGAGGCGATCCCCGGCCTGCCCCTGACGGCCATCCTGCGCCGCCCCGACGGCGTGGAATATTCCCGCCAGTTGTCCGGCGACGACGACGCGGGCGGCCATGTCTTCACCCTGCCCGTCGGCGCCTCTGTCCCCACCGGCAGCTGGACGCTCGACATCCTCTCGGACCCCGAGGATGACCCGCTGGTCAGCCGTACCCTGCTGGTCGAGGATTTCCTGCCCGAGCGCATCGACTTCGACCTGTCGCTGCCCGAGGGCCCCATTCGCCCCGGCGACACACCCCCGCTCACCATCGACGCCCGCTACCTCTTCGGCGCGCCCGGCGCGGGGCTGATCGCGGATGGCAATGTGCGCCTCACCGCCCGCTCCACGCTCGACGATTTCCCCGGCTTCCGCTTCGGCCGCCATGACGACCCGGCGGGCGCCCGCATCACCTACCTGCCCGGCGGCAAGACCGGCCCCGATGGCCAGCTTCAGATGGCCGCCGAGATGCCCGAATTCGACGTCACCGACCGCCCGTTCGAGGCCGACATCACCGTCACCCTGCAAGAAGGCTCCGGCCGCCCGGTCGAACGCACGCTGTCCCGCATGCTCGCCCCCGCCGGCCCCATGATCGGCATCAAGCCCATGGCCGACGGCGTCGTCCCCGAAAACTCCGAGGCAAGCTTCCAGGTCATCGGCATCTCCCCCGATCTCACGCCCGTCCCCATGGACGTCAAATGGACCGTCAACCGCGTCACCACGCGCTACCAATGGTACCAGGATTACGGCTCATGGAACTGGGAACCGATCACCACCCGCGAACAGGTCGCCACCGGCGACGCTACTCTAGGCGCCGATCCCCTGACCGTCTCCGCCCCCGTCGAGTGGGGGCACTACGAATTGGTCGTGGAACGCACCGGCGGCGACTACGTCTCGTCCTCCACCGATTTCTACGCCGGCTGGTACGCCCCCGCCGACGCCAGCGACACACCCGACACGCTGGAGCTGTCACTTGACCGACCCGAATACACCCCCGGCGACACCGCGCAACTGCGCGTCGTACCGCGCTACGCGGGCACCGCGCTGATCACCGTCATGTCCAACCATGTCATTGAACGCCAGGCGGTCGAGGTCACCGAGGGCGAAAACACCATCCCCCTTTCCGTCACCGACGACTGGGGCGCAGGCGCTTACGTCACCGCCCAGGTCATCCGCCCGATGAATGTCAGCGCGGGCCAGAACCCGGCCCGCTCGCTCGGCCTCAGCTACGCCAAGATCGCCCCGGGCGACAAGCAGCTCTCCGTCTCCATCGACGCCCCCGACACCGCCGCCCCGCGCGGGCCGCTGGACGTCACCGTCAATGTCGACGGGCTGGCCGAGGGTCAGACCGGCTATGTCACCCTCGCCGCAGTCGATGTGGGCGTGCTCAACATCACCGGCTTCCAGTCGCCCGACCCGTCCGGTCACTATTTCGGCCAGCGCCGCCTCGGCGTGGAAATCCGCGACCTCTATGGCCGCCTGATCGACGGCATGAACGGCGCCGAGGGCCAGGTCCGCTCCGGCGGCGACGCGGGCAACCCCCTGTCGGGCACCCAGCCGCCGCCCACCGAGGACCTCGTCGCCTATTTCACCGGCCCGCTCGAAATAGGCCCCGACGGCACGGCACAAGCCAGCTTCGACATGCCCGATTTCAACGGCACCGTCCGCTTCATGGCCGTCGCATGGTCCCCCACCTCCGTGGGCCAGGCCGAGGACGAGACCATCGTGCGCGACCCGGTCGTCGTCACCGCCTCGCTGCCGCGCTTCCTCGCCCCCGGCGACGAAAGCCGCCTGCTGCTGGAAATCCAGCACACCGAAGGCCCGACCGGCCGCATGGGCCTCGACGTCTCCGGCACGGGCCTCACGCTTGGCGGCACCATCCCCTCGGGGCTGGAACTGGGCGAACAGGAGAAAACCACGCTCTCCCTGCCCATCACCGCGGGCGACGTGGGCGACGCCACCCTGCGCATCGCGCTCACCACGCCCGACGGCAAGCAACTGACCAAGGAAATGCCGCTCGGCATCCGCGCCAACGATCCGGTCATCGCCACCACCCGCCGCTTCTCTCTCGGCGCGGGCGACAGCTTCACGCTGGGAGGTGATGTGTTCGCCGACCTGCGCCCCGACACGGCCAGCGCCATCCTCGCGGCGGGACCCTTGGCGAAACTCGACGCGCCCCGCCTTCTGGCCGCGCTCGACCGCTACCCCTATGGCTGCACCGAGCAGGTGGTCAGCCGCGCCATGCCGCTCCTTTACTTCAACCAGGTCGCCGCCGCGATGGGCCTCGCCTCCGAGGCCGAGGCGCAGGAGCGCATCGACCAGTCCATCGCCCGCATCCTGACCCGCCAATCCTCGGGCGGCAGCTTCGGCCTCTGGCGGGCAAGTTCCGGCGATTTCTGGCTCGATGCCTATGTCGCCGACTTCCTGTCCCGCGCCAAATCCGAAGGCTTCGACGTGCCAGACACCGCCTACACCATGGCGATGGACAACCTGCGCAACCGCATCAACTACGCCCCCGACTTCGATCAGGGCGGCGAAGACATCGCCTACGCGCTCATGGTCCTCGCCCGCGAGGGGGCCGCCCGCATGGGCGACCTGCGCTACTATGCAGACGTCAAGGCACAGGCCTTCGCCACGCCGCTGGCCCAGGCCCAGCTCGGCGCCGCCCTCGCCTTCTATGGCGACCAGACCCGCGCCGACCGCATGTTCGCCGCGGCCCAGCAGACCATCAACCAGACCTCCGGCGACGAAGGGCAGGTCTGGCGCGCCGACTACGGCACCCGCCTGCGCGACCGCGCCGGCGTGCTGACCCTGGCGACCGAGGCGGGCAGCAATGCCGTCAACGCCGACGCCCTGGCCAACGCCATCACCGCCGAAGGCCCGCATATGTCCACGCAGGAACAGGCGTGGTCCCTGCTGGCCGCCCGCGCGCTGCTCAGCGACCCGTCCGTCTCGGGCCTCTCGCTCGACGGCGAACCTGTCTCGGGCCCCTTCGTGCGCACCATCTCCGCCACGTCCCTGACGCCACAGACCCTCACCAACACCGGCGCGAACGCCACCGACATCACGCTCACGACCCTCGGCGTGCCGGTGACCCCGCCCGAGGCCGGCGGCTATGGCTATGCCATCGAACGCAGCTATTTCGACATGGACGGCACGCCCGTGGACCTGTCGGCAGTGACCACCGGCACCCGCCTCGTCACCGTGCTGACGGTCCGCCCGTTCGAGAAAGGCGAGGCGCGGCTCATCATCGACGACCCGCTCCCGGCAGGGCTGGAAATCGACAACCCGAACCTGCTGCGCTCGGGCGACGTGAACGCGCTCGACTGGCTCGATCCGGCCACGACTGAGCATTCCGAGTTCCGCGCCGACCGTTTCATCGCCGCCGTCGACTGGCGCTCGGACGATGCCTTCCGCCTTGCCTACATCGTCCGCGCGATCTCACCGGGCAGCTACCACCACCCGGCGGCCTCGGTCGAGGACATGTACCGCCCGCAATACCGCGCCCGCTCGGCCACCGGGCGCCTGACGGTCACGGCGGAATGACGGGCCAGGGACTATGACAGGCAAAACCGTCGCCACGATCACCTGGCGCGCGCTTTATTGCGAGGGGCAGGACACCTGCCGCCTCGCCCGCGCCGGTCACGGCTGGCTGCTGGTCGGCCACGCCCGGTTCCACGACGATACCGGCTTCGCCGCGCTCGACTACGTCGTGCGCTGCACCGAGGACTGGCGGACCCTCGACGCCGATATCGCCGGCACCCATGGCGAAAGCGAGGTCCGCCTGCATGCCGACCACCGCAACGGGGAATGGCTGCTGAACAAGACACCGCAACCCGGCCTCGAAGATGTCACCGATATCGACCTCAGCTTCACCCCCGCCACCAACCTCATGCCCCTGCGCCGCCTTGCGAAACAGCAGGACGACACCCTGACCACCCGCGCCGCGTGGCTGCACTACCCCGCCGCCGCCCTCGCGCCACTGGATCAGACCTATCAACGTACGCATACGTATGGTATCATCGACTACCGCGCCGAACAGACCGACTTCACCACCACGCTCGAGGTCAACGACGCGGGTTTCGTCACCGACTATCCCGGCCTCTGGCACGCGGAAGATCAGCATGTTCCGCTGTGACCGCCTGCTTCTGCTTCTAGCCCTCGCGCTCTTCGCCGCGGGGCTTGGCCGCGACAAGCTCGACCAGTGGATCGCCGCCACCGACCTGCCGCCCCTCCTGACACCGCTCTCCACCGAGGTCCGCGACCGCACCGGCACGCTCCTGCGGGTCTACACGGTCGAGGATGGCCGCTGGCGTCTCGGCGCCACGCCAGACGCGGTGGATGCGGGCTATCTCAACCTGCTCATCGCCTACGAGGACAAGCGGTTCTACACCCATTCCGGCGTCGACCCCCGCGCCATCCTCCGCGCGACCGCGCAGGCGCTCTGGAACGGAGAGGTCGTCTCGGGCGCCTCCACCCTGACCATGCAGGTCGCCCGCTTGCTCGAAGACAGCGGCACCGGGCAGCTGTCCGGCAAACTCCGCCAGGCCCGCGTCGCGCTGGCCCTCGAGCGCCGCTTGACCAAGAACCAAATCCTTCAGATCTACCTCGAACGCGCACCCTTCGGCGGCAATATCGAAGGCGTCCGCGCCGCCAGCTACGCGTGGTTCGGTAAGGACCCCCGCCGCCTGACCCCAGCCGAATCCGCCCTGCTGGTGGCCCTGCCGCAATCCCCCGAATCCCGTCGCCCCGACCGGCATCACTTTCAGGCCGCCGAGGCCCGCGCCCGTGTCCTCGCCCGCGCCCGGCGCGACGGCCTGCTGACCCAAGGCGCGGTCGAAGCCGCCCTGACCGAGCCTGTCCCCCACACCCGCCGCGCCTTCCCCTCCCTCGCGCCGCACATGGCCGACCGCGCGATATCCGACGATCCCGCCCGCCTGCGCCACGACCTCACGCTCGACGCCCCCCTGCAAGCCGCGCTGGAACGCCTCGCCACCCACAGCCTGCGCGACCTCCCCCCGGACGTCTCCATCGCCATGATGATCGCCGACCACCAGACCGGCGACATACTCGCCTCGGTCGGCTCCGCCACCTACGGCATCGGCGACGCCCGCGCGGGCTTCGTCGACATGACACAGGCCATGCGCTCACCCGGCTCCACGCTGAAGCCCTTCATCTATGCCATGGCCTTCGATCGCGGCCTCGCCCATCCCCAGACGCTCATTCACGACCGCCCCGTCGCCTTCGGCACCTACGCGCCGCAGAATTTCGACGGCGCCTTCCGCGGCGAGCTGACCGTGGCCGACGCTCTGCGCCAGTCGCTCAACATCCCCGTGGTCCTGCTTCTGGACGAGATCGGCCCCGCCCACCTGCTCGACACCCTGCGCCGCGCCGGCGTGCCCACCGAACTGCCCGGCGACCAGCCCGGCCTCGCCGTGGGTCTCGGCGGCCTCGGCATCACGCTCGAAGGCCTGACCACCGCCTACGCCATGCTGGCAAATGGCGGTCAGACCCGCCCTCTGCACTGGCGACAAGACACAGTGGAACATACGCCCACGAATGTTCTCAACCGCGCCGCCTCATGGCACGTCGCCGACATCCTCGCGGGCCTCGCGCCACCCCCCGGCGCACCCAAGCGCCGCCTCGCCTACAAGACCGGCACCTCCTACGGCCACCGCGACGCCTGGGCCGTGGGCTTCGACGGCCGGCACGTTGCCGCCGTCTGGATCGGCCGCCCCGACGGCACGCCCGTTCCCGGCGCCTTCGGCGGCGACCTTGCCGCGCCCGTCCTCTTCGAGGCGTTCCAGCGCCTGAAACCCAAAGCCGACGCCCTGCCACCGCCCCCGCCAGAGGCGCTCCTCCTGCCCACCGCCCGCCTGCCGCAACCGCTGCGCCGCTTCGCCGGCCGCGACGCGGTGTTCCAGCCCTCCGAGGATGCGCCCAAGCTGATCTTCCCCCCCGCCGGCGCTCGCCTGCCCATCCAGGACGGCCGCCTGACGGTCAAACTGCGCGATGGCAAGCCGCCCTTCACCTGGCTTGCCAACGGTACGCCGCAGAAAACCGGCACCCGCCGCCGCGAGACCGAACTGACCGGCCTTGCGCGCGGCTATTCCAAGCTGTCGGTGATCGACGCGACGGGCCGCTCCAGCAGCGTCACCGTCTGGATCGACTGACCCCGTTTTCTACGCAGAAAATGGTCCGCGGAACTGCGCAGTTCCGCACCAAGAATTTTCGAAAATTCTTCGCCGATTTCTTCGAAAGAAATCGTCCCGGAAACTTTCAAAGTTTCCGGGCGAAACCCTCACATCCGCTCGATGGCCACGGCAATCCCCTGCCCGCCACCGATGCACATGGTGATCAGCGCGGTCTTCCCGCCAATCCGCTCCAGCTCGTACAGCGCCTTCACCACAAGGATCGCACCCGTCGCGCCCACCGGATGCCCCAGCGCAATCGCGCCACCATTCGGGTTCACCCTGGCCGGGTCCAGCCCCAGCCCACGGTTCACCGCAATCGCCTGCGCCGCAAACGCCTCGTTCGATTCCACCACGTCGAAATCCGCCGCGCTCAGCCCGGTCTTCTCCAGCAGGCTCTCCACCGCCGGCACCGGCCCGATCCCCATCACCTCGGGGCGCACGCCGGCATGGGCATAGCCCAGCACCCGCGCCTTGGGTTTCAGCCCCGCCTTCTCGGCGGCCTCCGCCCGGGCAAAGACCAGCGCCGCCGCCCCATCATTGATCCCGCTCGCATTCCCGGCGGTCACCGTGCCGTCTTTCTGAAACGCCGCTCGCAGCCCGGCCAGCCCCTCGGCGGTGGTCGGCTTGGGATGCTCGTCGGTCTCGAACGCCACCGTGTCGCGCTTCACACGTACCTCGACCGGCACGATCTGGCTGGCGAAATGCCCCGCCTCGATCCCCTTTGCCGCCCGTGTCTGGCTTTCCAGCGCAAAGGCATCCTGGTCCTCGCGGCTGACCCCGTGCTCGGCGGCGACATTCTCGGCCGTCACCCCCATATGCCCCGTGCCGAAAGGACAGTTCAGCGCCCCCAGCATCATGTCCAGCGTGCGAACATCGCCCATCTTGGCGCCCCAGCGCTGCTCCGGCACGATGAAGGGCGAGCGGCTCATGTTCTCGGCCCCGCCCGCAACGCCGAACTCCGCATCGCCCAAGCTCAGCGACTGCACCACCGACACCACCGCCTGCGCGCCCGACCCGCACAGCCGGTTCACGTTCATCGCCGGCGTGGTCTCGGGAATGCCCGCCTCCATCGCGGCAACCCGGCTCAGGTACATGTCGCGCGGCTCGGTGTTGATGACATGGCCAAAGACCACGTGCCCCACCTGCCCCGGCTCCACGCCCGACCGCTCCAACGCCGCCCTGGTCACCACGGCCCCCAGCTGCCCCGGCGGCGTGCCCGCCAGCGATCCGCCGAATGTGCCGATGGCCGTGCGCGCGCCGTCCAGAAGTACGATATCCGTCATGAGAGCCTCCCTCGAAGTGTTCGCTTCAGCATCGCGCCTGCGCCTGCACCCTGCAAGCGAAACGTCCCGTCGGGGCAGGTTGTCAGGGCGCCATGAACTTGCGCCGCGCCTCCACGGCGATGGCGTAACGTTGCTCGAGATCGGCAATCAGCGCCATTGCCACGCGCCGCTCCTCGTCTGTGTCCGCAGCGCGCCAGGTTTCCTTGGCAGCTTCCAGCAGTTTCTTGAACTTGAACTCTTCCGGCAGGGCGCCAGCCTCGGCCATGATCCGCGACGCCACCTGCGTGGCCATGTCCACATGCGCCATGCTCGACCGATCCGGCAGGGGCTTGCCAGCGCCCTCCAGCCGATCCAGCTGGCCTTCGGCTATTGCCTTTCGGATTTGCCGCTCAATTAGGCCGTTGAAAGATCTGTCCAATGCTAAACGCTCCCCTTGACTAGAATGGCACCAGCGGCACCGGGCCCTCCTCGGTCAGGATCCACGCGTCCCGCCCCTCGAACACCGCCAGTTGCAAGGGCCGCCCCCAGCCCGTACCGCAATCCAGCGCCACGCGGTTGCCGTGATGCTCGGGCGCATCGACCGGCGTGTGGCCATGCACCACCAGCTTGCCATGATCCCGGTCGTCATAGAGGAACGGCTCGCGCATCCACATCAGGTCCTCGGGCACCTGGCGCTCCAGCGGCGTGCCGGGCGACACGCCCGCGTGGCAAAAGAACAGCTCTTCCGTCTCGAAGCTATAGGGCAAGGTGCTCAGGAACTGGCGATGCAGCCCCGGCACCTGCTCACGCCAGTCGCCCGCATACTCGGCGTTCTCGATCCCGTAAGAGGCCAGCGTTTCGCGTCCGCCAAGGTTGCCCTGCATCCACCACTGGAACCGCACGGGTTCCATCCGGCCTTCCAGCGCATCCAGGAACATCTGGTCGTGATTGCCCCGCAGCGCGGTCCAGTTCCGCCCCGCCGCGATCCCGTCGATGAGCGTCTGCAACACGCCCCGGCTGTCCGGCCCGCGGTCGGTGTAGTCGCCAAGGAACACCACCCTGGCATCGCGGCCCGCCCGTACGTCGATCCGCGCCAGCACGCGGTCGAGCTCGGAACGATAGCCATGGATATCCGGGATCACGTAAATCGGTTCGGTCATGACCCAGACCTAATGCGCCACGACCCAACTGCAAACCCGTCTCAGGCGGCAAAGGCCCCGAACGCCTCGGCCCCGTGATGCACGCGGTAGCTCTCGACGCCGATATCCCCCGACCAGCGCCACAGCGCCACCACGCCCTCGTCGCCGGTCTGGCAGGCATGGGGCAGGTAGGTGGAATGATGCACCGAATGCCCCGCCACCATCTCGCGCTGCGCGTCGCCCGCCGTCCACAGCGCCCGGCCCGCGATGATCACGTAGGTCTCGACGGCGGCATGGGAATGCAGGCCATAGCGCGTGTTCGGTCGCTGGTAATAGAGGCCCGCCCGCAGCGTCGGGCAGTAGAGCGGCGCGTCCGGTCCCATCAGGTCCACGACCGAGAAAAGTGCCTCGTCCTCGGGTTTCATCTGGCTCGACACCGGGTTGTGACCCCAGGGCAGCACGTCATGCGCGGCAAGCGCCGCGCGGGCCACGGCCAGCGGCGACGCGCCCAGCAGTCCGCAGATCGCGTCGGTATCGCCGGGCGAGTCGTTCGTCAGCGGCGCGACCTCGGTGGCCGAAAGCAGCGCCGCGGCGGTCTGCGTTGCACACTCGCGCCCTTCCGCACGGAACACCGCAGCCATCTCGGACAAAAAGTGCTGGAACGTGTCGGGCATCGGAACCTCCTCGCAATGCACCTGCCCTAACGCAAACGGGCCGCCACGACTTTCGCCGCAGCGACCCGGAAAAGGTCGTTTTTGTGGATGCCGCCGGCTGTTGAACGAACGAAACTTGCGCTAGACGCGGCAGATCGGAGCACCCTCGCGCGGAATCAAGGCGCGGCTTGGCCGCGCCGCCGCGCGATCGCCAGACCGCCCCCCGGCTGGCGATTGGGTGACGTAAGCGCCTCCATCGAAAATTACACGGACACGGCAACCATAAAGTGCCCTGACCATCCGTCAGGTCGCCATCCCGCGGTCTGGCAATCGCGCGGCTACCATCCTAGAGTCCTCACCCCACATCGAACTCCAGCGCCCGGATCTGCTGAAACAGGCCCGTCTTATGCAGCTTGGCGATCACGTCCTCCGGCACCGGCGCATCGACGTACAAAAGCGCAATCGCCTCCTCCCCCGCCTTCGACCGGCCAAGGGTAAAATTCGCGATGTTCACGCCATTGCCGCCCATGGTCTGGCCCAGCGCGCCGATGATCCCCGGCTCGTCGCGGTTCGTCGTATACAGCATGTGCTGTCCGATCTCGGCGTCGATATTGATCCCCTTGATCTGGATGAAGCGCGGCTTGCCGTCGCTGAACACCGTCCCGCCGATGGACCGCTCGCGCTCCGCCGTCACGACGGTCAGCTTGATATAGCCCTCGAACGCGCCCGATTTGTCCTGCTTGGTGGTCGAGATCTTGATCCCCCGCTCCTTGGCAATGAGCGGCGCGGAGACCATGTTCACCTCCGGGTTCACCGCCTTCATGATCCCCGCCACGGACGCGCTGGTCAGCGCCTCCAGGTTCATCTGGCTGACCACACCATCATACAGCAGGTTGATCGCCTTGATCGGCTCGTCCGTCATCTGTCCGATGAAATTGCCCAGATGATCAGCCAGCTTGATCCACGGCCCCATCACCTTGGCTTCCTCGGCGGTCACCGACGGCATGTTGAGCGCGTTTGTCACAGCGCCCGTCAGCAGGTAGTCCGACATCTGCTCGGCCACCTGAAGCGCCACGTTCTCCTGCGCCTCGCTGGTCGCCGCCCCCAGGTGCGGGGTGCAGACCACGTTGGGCAGACCGAAGAGCGGGTTCTCCGTCGCCGGTTCCTCAGCAAAGACGTCCAGTGCAGCCCCGGCCACATGCCCCGATTGCAGCAGCTCCGCCAGCGCCGCCTCGTCCACCAGCCCGCCCCGGGCACAGTTGACGATCCGCACGCCCTTTTTGGTCTTTTGCAGATTCTCACGGCTCAGGATGTTGCGCGTCGCATCGATCAGCGGCGTGTGCAGCGTGATGAAATCCGACCGCGCCAGCAGCGTATCCAGATCCACCTTCTCGGCCCCCTTCTGCGCGATCTTCTCCTCGCTCAGCGTCGGGTCATAGGCGATCACCTTCATCTTCAGGCCCCGCGCCCGGTCGGCCACGACGCCGCCGATATTGCCGATCCCGATGATCCCCAGCGTCTTGTTGGTCAGCTCGACCCCCATGAACTTCGACTTCTCCCACTTGCCGGCATGGGTGCTCGCGCTCGCCTCGGGGATCTGCCGCGCCACGGCGAACATCATCGCGATGGCATGCTCGGCCGTGGTCACCATGTTGCCGAAGGGCGTGTTCATCACGATCACGCCTTTCTTGCTGGCCGCCGCCTTGTCGACGTTGTCGGTGCCGATCCCGGCGCGCCCGATCACCTTGAGGTTCTTCGCCGCCTCCAGGATCGTCGGTGTCACCTTGGTGGCCGAACGGATCGCCAGCCCGTCATAATCGCCGATCACCTCGGCCAGCTTGTCCTTGTCCTTGCCCAGTTCGGGCCTGAAATCCACCTCGATCCCCCGGTCGCGGAAGATCTGCACGGCGGTTTCACTCAGCTTGTCGGATACGAGTACCTTGGGAGCCATTTTTCTGGTCCTTTGTCTATGAATTCTGGGAATGGTGGGTTTGAAACCCACCCTACGGTTCACGTGGCGGTCGGTTTGAACCCCACCCAACGCGTCCGGCGTAGGGTGGGGTTTCACCCCACCTCAAACGGTTTCGGAAAGCGCCGCGATCTCGGCGTTGAACGCCCATTCGATCCACGGCATCAGCGCGGTCACATCGGCGGTCTCCACCGTGCCCCCGCACCAGATCCGCAAGCCCGGAGGTGCGTCGCGATAGGCGCCCACGTCATAGGCCACGCCCTCCGCCTCCAGCCGCTTGGCCACGGCCTTGGCAAACGCCGCCCCGTCGCTGATCCGGTCGTCGGTGAACTTCAGGCAGACGCTGGTGTTCGACGCCGTCGCCGGGTCCTTGGCCAGGAACTCGACCCACTCATGAGTGCCGACGAAATCCGCCACCGCCTTGGTGTTGGCATCCGCCCGCGCCATCAGGCCACCCAGCCCGCCAACCGACCGCGCCCAGTCGAGCGCCAGCAGGTAATCCTCCACCGCCAGCATCGACGGCGTGTTGATCGTCGCGCCCTCGAAAATGCCCTCGATCAGCTTGCCGCCTTTTGTCAGGCGGAAAATCTTCGGCATCGGCCAGGGCGGCGTATAGCTTTCCAGCCGCTTGACCGCGCGGGGGCTCAGCACCAGCATCCCGTGCGCCGCCTCGCCGCCCAGCACCTTCTGCCAGCTGAACGTCACCACATCCAGCTTGTCCCACGGCAGGTCCTGCGCAAACGCGGCAGAGGTCGCGTCGCAGATCGTCAGCCCCTGACGGTCCGCCTTGATCCAGTCGCCATCCGGCACCCGCACGCCGCTCGTCGTGCCGTTCCAGGTGAACACAACGTCATTGTCCGTATCCACGGCATTCAGATCGACGATCTCGCCATATTCGGCGGTCTTGACCTCGGCATCGAGTTTCAGCTGCTTGACCACGTCCGTGACCCAGCCCGCGCCAAAGCTCTCCCAGGCCAGCATCTCGACCTTGCGTTCGCCCAGAAGGCTCCACATCGCCATCTCGACCGCGCCGGTATCCGACGCCGGCACGATGCCGACCTTGTAGTCGTCGGGGATCCCCAGCACCTCGCGCGTGCCGTCAATCGCGGCCTTCAGCCTGGCCTTGCCCACGGCGGCGCGGTGCGACCGGCCCAGCGGGGCGTCGGCAAGCTTGCTCAGGTCGAAAACGGGGGGTTTGGCACAGGGGCCGGAGGAAAAACGCGGGTTCGCCGGAACGGCGACAGGTTTAGTGTCCGGCCGCGTGCCGGATGTTTCAATAGCCATTGCTGCTATCCTTCCAGATAAGCGCCCCTCGTTGGGGAGGGGTGTCCCACCTTTTGGATTACGCTCGCCGCGCCGGTCCCGCAAGAGGGAAAACACACCATCTGCGGCGGTTTGCGGTCCGAAAGCGACCCCGGAGGCTATCATCGGAAACTTCGTTTCAGCCCGCGTAGGGTGGGTGAAAACCCACGCGCTCCATCCCAAGCCGCGCGTTCGCCAGACCGCGGGCTGGCCACCGACAGCACTTCAGGACACTTTATGTCAGCCAAATCCGCAGAACTTTCGATCGGCGCGCCGACGTCACCCAATCGCCAGCCCGTCCGGGCGGTCTGGCGATCGCGCGGCGGCCTGCGGCCTTGATTCCGCGCGGCCAAACACACCCCCACCTAGAACCCCACCCCAACCTGCGCTATGCCCGCACTCACAGCGCATAGCGGAGACGCCCCCATGTTCACCACCACCCTCATCGCGCCTCCGGGCACGCTCGACCCCGCCCTGGTCGAGAACCTGCGCAACGCCTGGGGCGGGTTCGACGCCCGGTGGCTCTCGCCCGACGAGGCGGCGGAGTTCGACATGGCCGCCCTGCCCGACAACCAGTGGGAGGTCTGGGAGAACCTGCAGACCCTGCGCACCGACCTTGTCATCCAGCCGTCCGAGAACCGCCGCAAGCGTATGCTGCTGGCCGACATGGACAGCACCATGATCCAGCAGGAATGCATCGACGAACTGGCCGAAGAGGCCGGCGTCGGCGCGCATGTGAAGGACATCACCGCCCGCGCCATGAACGGCGAGCTCGACTTCGAAGGCGCGCTCCTGGAACGGGTCGCCCTGCTCAGGGACCTCCCCGAAGCCGTCATCGCCGAGGTGCTCGACACCCGCATCACCCTCATGCCCGGCGGCGCCACCCTGCTCGCCACGATGAAGGCCCATGGCGCCTATACCGCCCTCGTCTCGGGCGGCTTCACGGCCTTCACCTCGCATGTCGCCACGCTGCTCGGCTTCGACGAGAACCGCGCAAACACGCTGCTTGTCGAGGATGGCAAGCTCACCGGCGACGTCGCCCGCCCCATCCTCGGGCGCGAGGCCAAGATGCAGGCGCTTGCCGACATCACCACCCGCCTCAACATTTCCGAAATCGACGTGCTGGCCGTGGGCGACGGCGCGAACGACCTCGGCATGCTCGCCCGCGCCGGCAGCGGTGTGGCACTCCATGCCAAGCCCTCGGTGGCCGCCGAATGCGCGCTGCGCATCAACCACGGCGACCTCACCGCGCTGCTTTACCTGCAAGGCTACGATCGCAACGATTTCCAGATCCTGTAGGGTGGGCGAAAGCCCACGCATCGCCTCACCATTTCGTCTTTACGTTAATTAACCACTATGTTAATTACACGTCATGACCCACCTGACCGACACCTTCGCCGCCCTCTCCGACCCGACCCGCCTTGCCGTGGTCGAGCGTCTGATGGCCGAGGGCGAATTGCCCGCGGGCCGGCTCGTCGAACAGGCCGATATCAGCGCCCCGGCCATGTCCCGCCACCTCAAGGTGCTGCGCCAGGCGGGCCTCGTCGAACAGCGCATCCAGGGCACCAGCCGGCTCTATTCCGTCCGCGCACAGGCGCTCAGGACCATCGCCGACTGGACGCTCGATCACCGCGCCTTCTGGGAGGCGTCGATGGACCGCCTCGCCACCCACCTCGCCCTTCAGGACGGGGATTGACCGATGGGCGAGGTCCGCATCACCCGCGACTTCCCCGTCACGCCCGAGCGCCTCTTCCGCGCCGTCACCCAGCGCGCCGAGGTGCTGGAATGGTGGGGCCATGACGGCATGACCCTGCCCGACACAGCCCTCGATTTCACCCGCGAAGGCCCGTGGCATTCCGAGATGCGCGATGCCGACGGCAACCGCTACCGCATGTCGGGGCAGGTGACCCATATCGACCCGCCGCACAGCGTCGGCTTCACCTGGACATGGCATCTGCCCGAGGGGATGCGCGCGCCTAAAAGCCACGTCACCTTCACCGTCACACCCGCCGCGGGCGGCGCCCGGCTGATCATCGACCACCGCGACCTGCCCGACGACGACCGCGCCGCGCGGCACGAAACCGGCTGGACAAGCGGCCCCATGGTCCGCCTCGCCCGCCACCTGCAAACCCATCCCCACTGACCCCTGAAAGGAGACCGACACATGCCCAAGTACATCCTCGCCTATCACGGCGGCGGCCGGCCCGAGACCGAAGAAGAGGGCCTCACGGCGATGAAGGCCTGGGAAAGCTGGCTCGGCGGCCTCGGCGGCAAGCTCATCGACCCCGGCAACCCCGTCGGCATGTCCAAAACGGTCAGCACCGAGGGCATCGCCGACAATGGCGGGTCCAACCCGCTCTCGGGCTATTCCATCGTCGAGGCCGCGGATGACGCCGAGGCCTGCGAGATCGCCCGCGGCTGCCCGATCCTCGACGGCGGCACGGGCAGTGTCGAGGTCGCCCCGATCGTCGAAATGTAACCCACGCGTCCCGGGCTCGACCCGGGACCTCACCGGCCCTGTCGGGCCGTCAGCCCGCTCTCGACCCGCCGCAGCACCGCGCGGTGCGTCAACCCGGCCCCCCGGCGAAAATCGCACCGTCGCGATACCACCCGGATACCGACGCGGGTACCGA
The DNA here is from genome assembly GCF_019802205.1 of Roseovarius atlanticus. Taxonomy (GTDB): domain Bacteria; phylum Pseudomonadota; class Alphaproteobacteria; order Rhodobacterales; family Rhodobacteraceae; genus Roseovarius; species Roseovarius atlanticus_A. The sequence continues at coordinate 1,084,677 of NZ_JAHVHQ010000002.1, read as the reverse complement.
CGTGCCGTTTTCGGCGATTCCCAACGCCTTAACCTCCCGATTCGCCGATTCACCTTGTCCCGCCCCCGGCTTGCCCCTAGGTTCCTGTTGAAACCTCGGGGTGTCGCCCGGCCCGGCCCGGCGACTGAGATGCAGATCGCGAACCCGTTGAACCTGAACCGGCTGAAACCGGCGGAGGGAAGGTCATGCACCCGCATCGCGCCGCACCCTCCACCGAAACGGAGGATGCCATGAAACACCTTGTTTTCACTGCGGGAGTCCTGACTGCCGCCACGTCCGCCGTGGCGCAGGACTCAAGCGGGACGCCCGAACTGACCGTCTACACCTATGACAGCTTCGTCGCCGAATGGGGCCCCGGCCCGCAGATCGAAAAGGCGTTCGAGGCCACCTGCAATTGCGACCTCAATCTCGTCGGGGTCGAAGATGGCGCCGCCCTCCTCGCCCGCGTCCGGCTGGAGGGGGAAAATACCGACGCCGACATCGTGCTCGGCCTCGACACCAACCTGACCGCCGCCGCCAAGGACACCGGCCTCTTCGCCGAGCACGGTCTGTCCCCGGACCTCGATCTGCCGATCACCTGGGACGACCCGATGTTCCTGCCCTACGACTGGGGCTATTTCGCCTTCATCCACGACACCGACATGGATGCGCCCAGCAATTTCAAGGCCCTGGCCGACAGCGACACCTCCATCGTCATCCAGGATCCGCGCTCGTCCACGCCCGGCCTCGGCCTGCTGATGTGGGTCAAGACCGCCTATGGCGACGAGGCCCCTGCGGTCTGGGAGGGGCTCTCGGACAACATCGTCACCGTCACCAAGGGCTGGACCGAAGCCTACGGCCTCTTCCTCGAAGGCGAGGCCGACATGGTGCTCTCCTACACCACCTCGCCCGCCTATCACCTGATCGCCGAAGAGGACGACACCAAGACCGCCGCCGCCTTCGACGAAGGCCATTACATGCAGGTCGAGGTGGCCGGCAAACTGGGCTCCACCGATCAGCCGGAGCTGGCCGACCAGTTCCTGCAATTCATGCTGACCGACCAGTTTCAATCGGTCCTCCCGACGACCAACTGGATGTACCCCGCCATCCAGCTTGAGGACGGCCTGCCAGACGGGTTCGACACGCTTGTAAAACCGGAAAAATCCCTGCTTCTCAGCGCTGAAGAGGCCGCCGCCGCCCGCGATGCGGCGCTCGATGAATGGCTGAACGCGCTCAGCCGCTAAGCGCCAGACCGGGATGGAGCGCCGCCGCCCTCGTGGCGGTGCTCATCTTCGGCGCGCTCCTGGCCGTGGCCCTGCGCGCCGAAACCGGGCGCGGCTTCACGGCCGCCGACTGGGCCGCCCTGCGCTTCACACTGGTGCAGGCGACGCTCTCGGCGCTTTTCTCGGTTCTGCTGGCCATCCCCGTCGCGCGCGCCCTCGCCCGCCGCCGGTTCCGGGGCCGCAGCCTGCTGATCGCGCTGCTGGGCGCCCCGTTCATCCTGCCGGTGATCGTCGCCGTGCTGGGCCTGATCGAGGTCTTCGGTCGCGGCGGCTGGGTCAGCGCGGCCCTGGGCACGCTCGGCCTGCCCCCGGTGCAGATCTACGGGTTGCACGGCGTCGTCCTCGCGCATGTGTTCTTCAACCTGCCGCTGGCCACCCGCCTTGTCCTGCAAGGCTGGCAAGAGATCCCCGCCGAACGCTTCCGCCTTGCCGCGCTCTTGGGCATCGACGGCTGGTCGATGTTCCGCGTGATCGAACTGCCGATGCTCCTGCGCCTTGTCCCCGGCGCCTTCACCGTCATTTTTGCCATCTGCCTCACCAGCTTTGCCGTCGCCCTAACCCTCGGCGGCGGGCCGCGAGCCACCACGATAGAACTCGCCATTTACCAGGCGTTCAGGTTTGACTTCGATCTTGGGCGGGCCGCGCTCTTGTCCGCCGTGCAGCTTGGCCTGACGGTTTTCGCCGGTGGCATCGCCCTATGGCTGGCGCGCGGCGAAGGCTTCGGCTCCGGCCTCGATCGCGGTTTGCGCCGGTTCGACGGAAAAACGACCACCGCACGGTGCATTGACGCGCTGTTCATCGGTGTCGCGGCAGTCTTCCTGCTGGTGCCGCTCATGGCCATCGCGCTGTCGGGCCTGCCCGGCTTTGCCGACATGCCGGGCCAGGTCTGGACGGCAGCAGCAACCTCGCTCGGCGTCGCGGCGCTCAGCACGGTCCTGCTGCTCTGCATGGCGCTGCCGATGACCGCCGCCATCGCCACAGAACGGGGGCGTATGGTGGAAATCGCGGGCCTCCTGGGCCTCGCCGCCTCGCCGCTGGTGATCGGCACCGGGCTCTTCATCGCGATCCGGCCCTACGCCAACCCGCAGGCGTTTGCCCTGCCCGTCACCGCGCTGGTCAACGCCATCACCGTGCTGCCCTTCGCCCTGCGCATCCTTGTCCCCCGCGCCCGCGACATCGTCAACCGGCAGGGCCGCCTCGGCCTGTCGCTCGGCATGGCCGGCCTGCCCTTCCTGCGCCATGTCATGCTGCCCCGCCTGCGCCCGCAGATCGGCTTTGCCGCCGGGCTGGCGGCAGCCCTCTCGATGGGCGATCTCGGCGTCATCACGCTCTTTGCCGATCCCGACGTGGCCACCCTGCCCTTGCAGATCTACCGCCTCATGGGCTCCTACCAGATGGAGGCCGCGGCCGCCGCCTCCTTCCTGCTGCTGATCCTGTCCTTCGGGATCTTCTGGCTGCTGGATCGTGGAGGACACCGCCATGCTGAAACTTGACGCCGCCACCATCCGCAACGGCAGCTTCACGCTGGCCGCCGACCTGACCGTGCCGGACCGCGCGACCCTCGCCGTCATCGGCCCCTCGGGCGCCGGCAAGTCCACCCTGATCGAAGGGATCGCGGGATTCCTGCCCGTGGCAGAAGGGCACATGACCTGGCACGGGGCCGAGATCACCGACCAGCCGCCCGGCGCCCGTCCCGTCGCCATGCTGTTCCAGGAGGACAACCTCTTTCCGCACCTGACACTGGCGCAGAACGTCGGCCTTGGCCTCTCACCCAACCTGCGCCTGTCACCCGCCGACAGGACCCGCGTGACCCAGGCCCTGGACCGCGTCGGCCTGGCGGACATGGATGCCCGCAAACCCGGCGAGCTGTCGGGCGGCCAGCGCAGCCGCGCGGCCCTCGCCCGCGTCATGCTGCAGGACAAGCCGTTGCTCTTGCTGGATGAACCCTTCGCCGCGCTCGGCCCGGCGCTGCGGATGGAGATGCTCGACCTCGTCGCGGAGATCGCCCGCGAAACCGGCGCGACCCTCCTGATGATCTCCCACGCGCCAGAGGACGCCCGGCGCATCACCGAACAGGCCATCCTCGTCGCCGACGGCACCGCGCATGCCCCGCGACCGACCGCCGACCTGCTCGACGATCCGCCGCCGGTCCTGCGCGACTATCTCGGCGCGTAGACCTTCATTTCAAAAGGAAAAAGCGGCACGGACCAACCCCTGACGGGGCCTGAAGATCAAGAGGACGGACACCGATGCACTCATCTGGGGAATGTGCCCGCCTTCCGGCCCGTGCCGCAGCCCGGGCGTTTCATGAAACACCACGGGCGTAAAAATGGGGCGCGCGCTCAGGATGGGGGGAAAGGCGCACGCCCCGGCCGGGTGACGGCCTAGGCGGGAAGGATGCCCGCCTCTTGTCCTGCCGCGACTTCGGCTTCGCTCAGCATGCCATCGGCATCAGAGTCCAGTTGCTCGAAAGTGCCGGCCGGCGCATCGGGCATCGCGGCCTGGAATTCTTCCATCGAGACCATGCCGTCGCCGTCGGTATCCGCATCCAAGGCAAAGGCCAGGGCCGGAACGGTCAGGGCAAGAGCGAATGTCGCTGCAGAAAGTGTCTTGGTCATCTTTGGTTTCCCTTTTCTGGGTTCAGGTTGTCCGGGGCGTTTCTGCCCGCGGACCCTGAACATGAGCGCGCCATTCCGATCCCGAAAGAGCCTGTCGCCGGATGAAAGCCGTTCGTGCGAAATCAGGCCTAAAGCGCCGGTTTTGCTCGGCATTGTGCTGCCGGTGCTGGGCAGGGAAACGCCGCAACGCGAAAACCAGCGCATGGCGGATACGGCAATCGGCGGGATGTCGTCAAAGGCGCCGCGACACCTTGAAGAGTCAGGTCAGCAACCCGTCCACCGGCTTCACGATTCCGGTGCGCACCTTGCGGCGATTCAGGATCGGCGCGTTCATGAATTTCAGCGTCGCCGGATGCTCGGGCGCAAGCACACCGATGCGCACCAGCAAGGCGGCGATGGTGCAATTCGCGGCCCGCGTGCTGCCATCCGCAACTTTCAGCGCGATGCCCAGCTTCCTGGTCGGCGCGATGGCCACAAAGAAGCCTTCGGCGCCCGTCTTCAGCGCCACGGGCTCGCGGCAGGCTTTCATCAGCTCGGTGCAGGCGCGTTTCTCGCCCGCCACCAGCAGCGGATTGGCGATCATCGCCTCGCGCAGCCGCACCGCAGCGTCCTGCCGCGCGCCACCGCCTTCGGTGGCATTGGCGAACCAGCCCATGGCGCGCCCCATCCCGCGCATCGTGGTGATCGAGTTGGGCGCATTGCACCCGTCGGGGGCAAATCCGGGGCTGCGCTCTCCGGTCAGTTCCTCGAACGCCTCGAAACAGGCGCGCTGCACCGGGTGGTCCGGGTCCACGTATTCGGGCCCGCCGTTCAGGTGCTTCGACAGGGTCATGAACCCGGCATGCTTGCCGGAACAGTTGTTGTGCACCTGGCAGGGCGAACCGTCGGTCTTGATCAGGTGATTGAACGCGGCACGGTCCTGCGGCATCTGCGGGCCGCAGCGGAAATCGTCGTCGCTCAGGCCCAACCCGTGGATCCAGTCGTTCACCGCATCGGTATGCACCGCCGCGCCCTGGTGCGACGCGCAGGCCAGTGCCAGTTGCTGCTGGGTCAGGCCGAACGCATCCGCCGCACCGCTATCGACCAGCGGCATCGCCTGGATCATCTTGGCCGAGCTGCGCGGATAGATCACCGTGTCCGGGTCGCCCCATGCCTCGATCACCTCGCCTTGTGCATTGCAGATCACGGCATGGCCCAGATGCAGGCTTTCCACGATGTCTCCACGCCAGATTTCGGTCAGGGGAACGGCATTCTTCACTTGGGGCCTCCGGTCGTCGGGCTGGTCGTCTCGGCGCGTCATTCCTACGGCGAAAATTCGCCAATTGCACCTTTCATGTCTCGCGTGTTTCAGGCTAGTATTGCAATGTCGAGAAGGAAATGGCTGCACGTGCAGAAAATCCCGTCAGGGGATGAGTGCCGCCAGGGACGATTGAGGCAAAAGGACAGCTTGGAGGCTGGACAAATGGGATCATTCAAAGCATTCGGCACCGCCGCGGCCCTGTTGGCCATGGTCGCGTCGGGCGCAACCGCACAAGACGAAAGCACCAACCAGGTCGCCGCGAAAACCGCGTGGAGCGTGTTCGAGGACGCCGACCCGAAAGAGTGCTGGGCCGTCAGTTCGCCGACCGAAACGGTGAACACCAAGGATGGGCGCGTTGTTGCCGTCCGCCGTGGCGATATCCTGCTGATGACCTTTTTCCGGCCCGGTGCCGGGGTGCAGGGACAAATCACCTTTACCGGCGGCTATCCCTTTGCGGGCGGGTCGACCGTGAACGTGAATATCGGCGGATCGGAATTCGAGATGTTCACCGAAGGTGAATGGGCCTGGCCGGCCAGTGCAGCGGACGACGCCAAGATCATCGCGGCGATGAAGCGCGGGTCCGATGCGGTTCTGACCGCGCGGTCGGGGCGCGGGACGGTCACCAAGGACACGTTCTCGTTGCTGGGCTATACCGCCGCCATGGAAGAAGCCGAGAAGCGCTGCCAGTAAATCCCCCGGTGGTCAGGGTGTGACGTCGCGCGGGGCTGCCGCGCGGCGCAAACGGTCGTTGATCGCGCGGCCCAGGCCGGTTTCGGGAATGGGGGAGACGGCAATCGCCCCTGCCTTGCCCGCGTCCAACGCGTGAAGTGCGCGAAAGAGCGTCGCCGCCGCCTCGACCAGGTCGCCGGTCGGTGACAGGTTGAGGTCGCAGTCCATCGGGCCGAACCCCAGAAATGCTTCACCCTGTCGCGCCGATGTGGCGTTCAGGCGGACCCGTGCGCCCGGTGCGTAATGCGACGTCATCTGCCCCGGTGCGGTCAGGGTGTCGCCCTCCGCGTGCTGCGCGAGGGTCGTGCCGAGCGCGGCCTCGACCGCCTCTGCCGGAATGCCGCCGGGGCGCAGAAGGGTCGGGGCGGCGGCAAGCCCCAGTATGGTCGATTCCAGCCCCACGTCACAGGACCCGCCCTCGATGATTGCCTCGATCCGGCCCGAGAGGCCGGCGGTCACATGCGCCGCCTCGGTCGGGCTGATCCGCCCCGAGGGGTTGGCCGAGGGGGCCGCAACCGGCCCGCCAAAGGCCCGCAGCACGTCCTGCGCCACTGGGTGCGCGGGCACCCGCACTGCCAGTGTCGGCAAGTCGGCCGTCACCAGCGGCGACAGGCCGGCATCGGCCCGGATCGGCAGCACCAGCGTCATTGCGCCGGGCCAGAAGGCCGAGGCAAGGATCTCTGCCGCGTCCGACCACTCTACCAGCGCCTTGGCGGCTTCGGCATCCGGGACATGCACGATCAGGGGGTTGAACCGTGGCCGCCCCTTGGCCTCGAAGATGCGCGCAACGGCGATGTCGTCCCGCGCATCCGCGCCCAGGCCATAGACCGTCTCGGTCGGGAATGCGACAAGCCCGCCCGCGCGCCAGACCTCTGCCGCCTGCGCGTATCCGTCCGCATCGGCGGTCAGGTGTCTTGTTTCAATCGCCATGGCTGGTCTGACGCCGCGTTTCTGTTGCCGTGCCGGGCGGGTTCAATAGTGTTGATGCCAAGCCCAAGTCACAGTTACAGATGCGCGTGCCGGATTCCAAGCCGCGCCGACATCGCCATTCGGGAGAGACCGATGCCATACCGTGCCCCTGTCGAGGATTTCCAGTTCCTGTTCGATCACGTGGTCGGCCTTGACCGCGTGACAGCCACCGACCGCTTCGCCGAGGCAACGCCGGATGTCACCTCCGCCATCCTGACCGAGGCCGGCAAGCTGTGCGAAGAGGTTCTGGCCCCCCTGCAACGTCCCGGCGACCTGCATCCCGCCAGGCTGGAAAACGGCGTCGTGCGCACCAGCCCCGGCTATGCCGAAGGCTACAAGGCCATCGCCGAGGGCGGCTGGGTCGCCATCGCCGCCGATCCCGAACATGGCGGCATGGGTCTGCCCATGACCGTGACCACCGCGGTGAACGAGATGATGTCGGGCGCCTGCCTGTCGCTGCAGTTGAGCCCGCTGATGACCCAGGGCCAGATCGAGGCGCTGCAGCATCACGCCAGCGACGCGCTCAAGGAAATTTACCTGCCCAGGCTGGTCAGCGGCGAGTGGACCGGCACCATGAACCTGACCGAGGCGCAGGCCGGCAGCGACGTGGGCGCGCTGTCCACCAAGGCCGTGCCCAACGGCGACGGCACCTATGCCATCACCGGGCAGAAGATCTATATCAGCTGGGGCGACAATGATTTCACGCCCAATGTCTGCCACCTCGTGCTGGCCCGCCTGCCCGATGCGAAACCCGGCACCAAGGGCATCAGCCTGTTCCTCGTGCCGAAATTCATCCCCGACGAGAACGGCGACCCGGGCCGCGCCAACGATCTCAAGGTCGTCAGCCTGGAACACAAGATGGGTCTGCATGGCAGCCCCACGGCGGTGATGCAATATGACGGTGCCACCGGCTGGCTGGTGGGCGAGGAACATGACGGGATGCGCGCCATGTTCACCATGATGAACAACGCCCGCCTGGGTGTCGGCACACAGGGTGTCGGGGTGGCAGAGGGCGCCTATCAGCACGCGCTGGCCTATGCGCGGGAGCGCAAGCAGGGCCGCAGCACGATAGAGAACGGCACCGGCACCATCATCGACCACGCCAATGTGCGCCGGATGCTGGCCACGATGAAGGCCGAGACCTTTGCCGCCCGCGCCATCACGCTGGCCTGTGCCGCCGCCATCGACATGGAAACCGCCACCGCCACGCCCGACTGGGCCGCCCGCGCCGCGTTCCTGACGCCGATTGCCAAGGCGTTCGGCACCTATACCGGCATTTCCGTCGCCAACATGGGCATCCAGCTGCATGGCGGCATGGGCTTTATCGAGGAAACCGGGGCCGCCCAATACCTGCGTGACGTGCGGGTGACCGCGATCTACGAGGGTACCAACGGTATCCAGGCGATGGATCTGGTGGGCCGCAAGCTGATGGACGGGGGAGAGGCCGCCTATGCCCTCCTCGACGAGATCGAAAGCACCGCCGAGACCGCCCGCGCAAAGCACCCCGAGCTGGCCGAGCCCGTCTGGCAAGCCACCGAATCGCTGCGCGAGGCGACCGAGTGGATGGTCGCGCAGACCGAGATGAACAATCGCTTCGCCGGGGCCGTGCCGTTCCTTCGCGCATTTGCCCGGGTGCTGGGCGGCCACGCGCATCTGCTGGCCGCGATGCATGACACCGACGGAACCCGCGCCCGGCTGGCGCGGTTCTACATCACCCGGATCCTGCCCGAGACGCAGGCGCATATCGCGCATGCCACTGCGGGGTCCGATGACCTCTACGCGCTTGCCCCAGAAGACTTCGCAGCCTGATGGCCGACGGAAGCAAGATCACCACTCCCTGGGACGACGCCCCCGATCACGGCGCGGCCGTCGAGGTCGCGCCCGGCATCCTGTGGATTCGCCTGCCCCTGCCCATGGCGCTGGATCACGTCAACATCTACGCGCTGGACGAGGGCGACAGCTGGACCATCGTGGATACCGGCGTGCGCACCAAACGCACCATCGCGCTGTGGGAGGACGTGCTGGCCGGGCCGCTCGAGGGCAAGCCCGTCTCCCGCGTGATCCTCACCCACCACCACCCCGACCATATCGGCATGGCCGGCTGGCTGATGGACCGCTTCGGCGCGGACCTTCTGATGACCCGCACCGCCTACCTGATGGCCCGGATGCTGATACTCGACGTCGAGGAACGCCCCACGCCCCAGGCACTCGAATTCTGGCGCCGCGCGGGCATGGATCCCGAGATATTCGAAGCCCGCAAGAACGAACGCCCCTTCAACTTCGCCGACAGCTGCGCGCCCATCCCGGTGGGCTATACCCGCCTGCAACAGGGCGGCACGCTCACCGCCGGGGGCCGCACCTGGGACATCCATGTCGGCCACGGCCACGCGCCCGAACACCTGACGCTCTGGTCTCGCGACGATGCGCTGGTCATCGCGGGCGACCAGATCATCTCGTCCATCAGCCCCAATATCGGCGTCTACCCCACGGAACCCGACGCCGACCCGCTGGGTGAATGGCTGGACAGCTGCGCGCGCCTTTCGGCCCTCGCCCGCCCAGATCAACTGGTCCTGTCGGGTCACAAGCTGCCTTTCACCGGCCTGCCTACCCGGATGCGCCAACTGGCCGAGAATCACCACGGCGCGCTCAAACGGCTGGAAAAACACCTCGCCACGCCCCGCACCGCCGCCCAGTGTTTCCCGCCGCTCTTCAAGCGCAGGATCGACGGCGGCACCTACGGGCTTGCCCTGGTCGAAGCGGTTGCACATCTCAACCACCTGCATCAGGCTGGCCGCATCACGCGGACCCTGAACGACGACGGCGCGTGGCTCTGGCAAGCGAAGGACTAGACCCGCCATGGACGACAAGATCGAGACCACCGCCGAACATGTCGAACGCGCGGTCTTCGCCCGCTGCCACGAGGTTCACGCCGATCCGGACACGCGCTGCACCGAGGTGCCCGAGAAACTGGCCAACAAGCAGGCCGTGGCTGAAAAAAGCCCCGCGCAATGGGCCTACGAGCGGCTGATTCTCTATATCCAGAACTTCGAGAAGACGCTCGACAACGAACACGAGGTCGCCATGGGCTTCGCCGGCGGCGGCCCCGGCACCCTGCGGATCGAGGGGATGGGTTATTTCGACCCCGACATCGTCACCTTCTACGGCTCCGATCCGTCGGGCGCCAAGACCCAGCTGATCCAGCATGTCAGCCAGCTTGGCGTGATGCTCCGCGCCCTGCCCAAGCCGCCCGAGACCGCCGAGCCGGTGCGCATCGGCTTCCGCCTGGCGCAGGATCTCGAAACCTCTGCCTGACTGCGACGTTCCGGGCCGTGACAGCCACATCGGAATCCGTTATCCAGTCGCAAACAGTGACAACCGCACACAAGGATCGTGATCATGGCCAACGAACACAAGCACGGCGAAATGGATATCAAGGTTCAGGAAAAGACCTTCGAGGGCTTTCTGAAGGCATCGACCTACGTCGCGGCCGGCTCCATCATCTTTCTGATCCTGCTGGCGATGATCAACGTCTAGGCCGCGCGTCGGCCAACCGACAGGCATGCGACGCCCCCGCAGGACACTGAGGGGGCGTTTTGTTTTGCCCTGATCTGCCCGCAAAAGCGTGCCGCGTCACCCCACCAGGTACAGCATCAGGTACAGCGCAAAGCCGCCCGAGAGAATCGCCGCGATGATGTTCCGGGTCCATCCCCCGACAACGACGGTGACCGCCGCCGCGACCAGCCGCGCCGGGTCAGGCTCTCCGTCCGTTGCCGCGGGCCACAGCACCAGCGGCGCAACCAGCCCCGGAAGGATCGCGACGGCGGTATAGCGCAGGTGCCGCAACAGCCATGGCGGCAGCGGCCTGTCCCCGACGATGCCGATGAAAAAGAACCGCAGTGCGTAGCTGCCCAGCCCCAGCAGGACGATCACGGTCCAGACGGTCGCGCTGTCCATCACACGCTCCCTTCGGGCTGCGTCCGCCGCTCGATCTCGGCGCCCGTCATCATCGCGGCAATCCCCGCCACGAAGAGGCCAAGGTTGTAGGGCAGAAAGGCGAAGACCAGCGCCCCAACGACCGAGACCAGCGCAGCCGCCAGGTGCGCGCGCGTGCGCAGCATCGGCATGATGAGCGCGATAAAGGTGATCGGCACCGCGAAATCCAGCGCCATCCAATCGGGGATGGAACTGCCCAGCACCGCGCCGATGCCCGTGAACAGGTACCAGAACGGGCAGACCGGCACGACCGTCCCCCAGAAATAAACCAGCTTCTGGCGCAACGACCAGTCCCGGTTCTCTTCGAACCGCATGTGGGCCAACGCATAGCTCTGGTCGACGATGAAATAGGCCGCCAGCGCCCGGTGCCACAGCGGCGCGGCCCCCAGATAGGGCGTCAGCGCGGCGGAATACATCGCCATCCGCAGGTTCACCGCCAGCGCCGAGGCCAGAACCAGGATCACCGGCGCGTTGTCCACCATCAGCGCCAGCGCCGTGAATTGCGCCGCCCCCGCGATCACGGCAAAGGAAAAGGTCAGCGCCTCCAGCACGTTCAGCCCGGCTTCGGTCGCCACCACGCCAAACAGCGTGGCAAACGGCGACACGACCAAAATAAAGGGGGCCGCATCGCGTACCCCTTTGAAGAAAATCGACTTGTCGGTTTCCGTTGTCATCCGAAGATCTTACGTTACCAATTACTCTAGGATGCCTATCCTGCAATTAGAGGGATCGCAATTGGCGAAGACCGACAATCTGAACGCGTACATCATTGCCCCCGACCCCAAGGCGCCGCGCCTGACGCGGGCCGTCGACGGCGTGGACCATGACGGCAATCCGACGAATATCGCCGTCGTCGAGGAACGCCCTCTGACGATCTTCCTCAACGGGCAGGAAATCGTCACCGCCATGACCATCGGCGATTACCCCGACTATCTCGCCCTCGGCTTCCTGCGAAACCAGGGGATGCTCAAGGACGGCGAAACGGTCAAGGGCGTCGATTACGACGAGGATCTCGAAACCGTCGTGGTCCGCACCGATGGCGAAACCACCTACGAGGAAAAGCTGAAGAAAAAGACCCGCACCTCGGGCTGTGCCGTCGGCACCGTCTTCGGCGACATGATGGAGGGGCTGGAGGACACGACCCTGCCCGACCTGCGGGTCAAAACCTCGGACCTCTACGCGCTTTCGGCGACGATCAACCGCACGCCGTCGCTTTACCTCGAGGCCGGGGCGATCCACGGCACCGTCCTCTGCCAGGGCGACCGCCCGCTGGTCTACATGGAGGATGTCGGCCGCCACAACGCCGTCGACAAGATCGCCGGCTGGATGCTGTCGGAAGGCGTGTCGCCCGATGACAAGCTGCTCTACACCACCGGGCGGCTGACCTCCGAAATGGTCATCAAGACCGCCCTCATGGGCATCCCCGCGCTGGCCTCCCGCTCGGGGTTCACCGCCTGGGGGGTCGAGATCGCGCGTGAGGTCGGCCTCACCCTGATCGGCCGGATGCGCGGCCGCCGGTTTGTCTGCCTTGCGGGCGAGGAACGTTTGGTGCGCGACGCCGACCCGTCCTCGATCCCGGACGAGGACAAGAAGCGCCGTCGCAAAAGCGCCGACGCATGAGCTACCAGTTCCAAAGCAACGCCCCGCTCGGCGTCGAGCTGTTCATCAAGGCCTCGCACCGCCAACCCGTGATGAACGCGCTTCACCGCGCCTACCTGCCGATGCAGGCCTTCATCCTCGGCCTGATGATCTTCGTCATCGCGGGATGTATCGCCATTGGTCTCCTGCTGATCGCATGGCTCGACGTGGACGGCATGATCGGTACACTTCTGCTCACGCTGCTGCCCTTCGCCGTCGCGGCGCTCATCTGGTTCGGCTTCATGCGCAGCATCGCGCGCGGTATGTACCGCCGAATGCTCGACTCACCGCTCTACAATGGCCCTGTCCGCTACGACGTATCGCAAAAGGGCTTCGCCATGACCTCCGACACCGCCCACTGGTCGGTGGATTGGCCCGCAATGGACAAGGTCACGCGCCACCCGTCGGGCCTCTTCATGTATGCCGGCGGTTTCATCTACGCCATCCCGAAAGAGGCCGCGCCCGCCGATCAATATGACGCCATGTGGGACGACATCAGACACTGGTTCGAGGCCTCGCAATGACCGGGCCTCTCGGCGTGATCCTCGCGGGCGGTCTCGCCACGCGCATGGGCGGCGGCGACAAGGGGCTGTTGCCGCTGGGCGGCGGCACGATCCTGAATCAGGTCATTGCCCGCCTGTCGCCGCAAGTGGCCGGCATGGCGCTCAACGCCAATGGAGACCCCTCCCGCTTCGACGCGTTCGGCCTGCCTGTTTTGCCCGACCCCCTGCCCGATTTCCCCGGGCCTCTCGTGGGCGTTCTTGCCGGGCTCGACTGGGCCGCGACGCGGGGTGCCGACACCATCGTCACCGTTGCCGCCGACACGCCCTTCTTCCCGGAAAACCTCGTCTCCCACCTCTCCGACACGGCACAGGACATGCCCCACTCGCTCGTCCTTGCCGCCACCCCGCGCGGCGCGGACGAGAAAACCAAGTCCATGTCCCGCTCCGGCCTGATCCGCCATCCCACCTTCGGCCTCTGGCCCGTGGCCCTGCGAGACGACCTCCGCGCGGCCTTGCAGGACGGTTTGCGGAAGGTCGTGATCTGGACCGAAAAACACGGCGGCCGCGAGGCGCTGTTTGACATCCCCGGCGATCCGTTCTTCAACGTGAACACGCCCGAGGATCTGGCGCGCGCGCAGGACATGATGAAAGACCACGGATGAAACTATACGGTGTCGTAGGGTGGAAGAACGCCGGCAAGACCGGCCTGATGCAACGCCTGGTGACCGAGATCACCGGGCGCGGCGTCTCCGTTTCCACCGTCAAGCACGCGCATCACCGCTTCGACGTCGATCATCCCGGCAAGGACAGCCACCGTCACCGCGTCGCCGGCGCTACCGAGGTGCTTCTGGCCTCGCGCAACCGCTTTGCCCTGATGCACGAGCTGCGCGACGAGGACGAGCCGTCCCTCGACGCACTCCTGTCCAAGCTTGCGCCCGTCGACCTGGTCCTGATCGAAGGCTACAAGCGCGACGCCCATCACAAGGTCGAGGCGCACCGCTCGGTCACGGGCAATCCGCTCATTGCGCCCGATGACCCTACCGTCCGCGCCGTGGCCAGCGACACCGCGCTCGACCTCGACCGCCCGGTCTTCGACCTCGACGACACCAGGGCCATCGCCGATTTCATCCTTTCCGAGACGGGTCTGTGAAGACATTCGACACGGTCGCCATCGTCGATTGGTCCGGCGGAAACGACACTGGGACCAGACCCCGCAAAGACGCGATCTGGCTGGGCATCACCCGCGACGGAACCGATGCCGAACCGCAATACATACGCAACCGTATTGAGGCCGAGGCGATCCTCACCGATCTCATCGCAACCGAGACCGCCGCCAATCGCCGCCTTTTCATCGGTCTCGATTTCCCCTTCGCCTACCCGTCGGGCTTTGCCCGCGCCCTCACCGGCACCGACGATCCCTTCGCCGTCTGGGAATGGCTGGCCGATCACGTCTCCGACAGTCCCAAGGCCAACAACCGCTTCGAGGTCGCAGGCCAGATCAACCGGGCCCTCGGCAACGGCATCGGCCCCTTCTGGGGCAATGGCCGCCCCAATCACGATGTCCCCGGCCTGCCGCGCACCAAACATGGCTACCACAACCCCTTCCCCGACCGCCGCGCAGTCGAAGAGCACGCCAAGGGCAGCTTTACCTGCTGGCAACTCTCCGGTGCCGGCGCGGTCGGCGGCCAGGTCATTACCGGCCTGCCCGTCCTGCACCGCCTGCGCCAGAGCTTCCCCGGGCTGATCGCCACATGGCCCTTCGAGCCGCTCGACAAACCCGTCGCCCTGGTGGAAATCTGGCCCGGCCTCATCAACCCCATCGTCAAGCGGACCCAGACGCAGGGCGGCATTCGCGATGCCCACCAGGTCCGCCTGCTGGCCCGCGCCGTCGCCCGCTTGCACCCCGGTGCGCTGGCCGCCATGCTGGACGTCGACGCCCCTGTCGAAGGCTGGATCATGGGGCTTGGACACGAGGACAAACTGATGGCCGCCGCCGACGACATCCTGCACCCCCCGCCGCTGCGCGACGACTGTTTCGCCCTGCCCGCCGGTGTGGACTGGACGCCGGTGGACGAGGCGCTGGCCCTGCTGCAAGACCGGCTTCACCCGGTCGTCGGCACCGAAACCCTGCCCCTCGACCGCGCCCGCGGCCGGATCCTTGCCGCCGATGTGACTGCCAAGAGGGCCAACCCGCCCCTGCCCAACACCGCCGTCGACGGCTATGGCTTCGCCCATGCCAGCCTGACGGACGGCAACCAGACCCTGCCCCTCATCCCCGGCCGCGCCGCCGCCGGCATGGCGTTCGAGGGCACCGTGCCCCCGGGCCACGCCATCCGCATCCTCACCGGCGCCGCGTTGCCCCGGGGCGTCGACACCGTCATCCTGCAAGAGGACGTCACCGCCAGCGACACCGCCATTGCCTTCCGCCCCGGCATCAAGCCCGGCGCCAACACCCGCAAGGCGGGCGAGGACGTGAAGGAAGGCGACACGATCCTTCGCCAGGGCCGCAGGCTCACCCCGGCTGACCTCGCGCTCCTCTCGGCCACCGGGAACATCGACCTTACGGTCCACACGCCGCTGCGTGTCGCGGTGCTGTCCACCGGCGACGAGCTGGTCGAACCGGGCGCCACCGCCGCCGCGGGCCAGATCTTCGACGCCAACCGCCCCATGCTCCTGGGCCTGGTCGAACAATTCGGGTTCACGCCGATCGACCTGGGCCGCGTCCCCGACGACCGCGAGACCCTTCGCGCCACACTCGACCGCGGCGCGCAACAGGCCGACGTGATCCTCACCTCGGGCGGGGCCTCGGCGGGCGACGAAGACCACGTCTCGGCCCTCCTGAACGAGGCCGGCGCGATGTCGCAATGGCGCATCGCCGTCAAGCCGGGCCGCCCCCTCGCGCTCGGCCTCTGGAACGGCACCCCGGTCTTCGGCCTGCCCGGCAACCCGGTTGCCGCGCTGGTCTGCACACTGATCTTCGCCCGCCCCGCGATGGGCCTCCTGTCGGGTCAGGGCTGGCGTCACCCGCAGGGCTTTCAGGTCCCCGCCGCCTTTTCCAAGTCCAAGAAACCCGGCCGCCGCGAATACCTGCGCGCCCGGGTCACCGACGGGCAGGCAGAGGTCTTCAAATCCGAAGGTTCGGGCCGCATCAGCGGCCTCAGCTGGGCCGACGGGCTGGTCGAACTGCCCGACGGTGCGGCCACGATCTCCCCCGGCGACCCGGTCACCTACATCCCGTTCGCCAGCTTTCTCTAGGCACTCGCTTTCACTGGTCCCGGAATACTCCCGCCGGAGCCACCGGCCACGCGTCCAACCACCGACGCCAAGACACCCTGCGCGGCAAGGCCGCTCCGCCTATCTGTCGTCATAGCCTTTCTTCTGCGCCTGGTAGAGCCGCGCGTAAAGCCTGTTCTCGGCCAGCAGGTCCTCGTGCCGGCCCTGCTCCACCAGCTGCCCGGATTCCAGCACGAATATCCGGTCCGCATCCGCGATCGAGCTCAGCCGGTGCGCCACCACGATCGTCGTCTTGCCTTTGGTCAGCCGGGCCAGCGCCGATTTGATCCGCTCCTCCGTCGCCTGGTCCAGCGCCGAGGTCGCCTCGTCCAGGAGCAGGATCGGCGCATCGCGCAGGAACGCCCGCGCAATCGCGATCCGCTGTTTCTGCCCGCCCGACAGCTGCGCCCCCTTGGGCCCCACCGGCATCTCGCCGCGCGCCCGGATCAGGTCGGCGATCTCGGCGTCCTCGGCCGCCTGCCAGACCTGCGCGTCGGTCGCCTTCGGATTGACGTAACGGATGTTGTCCCAGATCGACGCGTTGAAAATGACGATATCCTGCGCCACCACCGAAAACGCCCCGCGCAGCGCCGCCACCTGCAGGTCCCGGATGGGCGTCCCGCCAAAGGTGATGTCACCTCCCTGCACGTCGTAGAGGCGCGACAGCAGCGACAGGATCGTCGTCTTGCCCGACCCGGTCGAGCCGACGATGGCCGACACCTTCCCCCCCTCGAACGCCATGTTCAGGCCCCGGAACAGCGGCTGATCCGGCGAATAGGAGAACGTCACGTCCTTCAGAACGATATCCCCGCCGGTGTCGAACGTCGTCTTCGCCCCCTCGGCATCCCTGATGCTTGGCTCCTGGTCGTAAAGGCTCCGCACCCGGTCGAGCAGCACCAGGCTCGATTGCAGCCCGCCGAAGAACTGTGCCAGCAGGCGCGCGGGGTCGAAGACCATGACCATGCCCAGCAGGAAGGTGATGATCCCCGCGCCGTCCACGTCATACGCGGGCGACAGCACCATGTAGCCCCCGCCCCCGATCACCAGCACATAGACAAAGGCCGAGCTGAGGTCGATCGACGGCAGCACCAGCGCCTGGGTCACCTGCACCCGGGTCGTCAGCCGCCGGATCGCATCGGTCCCGCGCATCAGCCGGTCCTTCTCGACCTCCTCCTGGCGGGCGATCTTGACGGTGCGCATCCCGTTCACCGTCTCCTCGATCCCGTTCATGTAGCCGCCCAGTGCCTCCTCGGCCTCGCCCTGGGCCTGTTTCACCCGGTCCGAGACGAAATTCATCACCACGATGATGAACGGCAGCACCACGATGGCCGACACGAACAGGATCGGGTTCTTCCAGATAAGGTACCCCGACACCACGACCACCGTCACCGCGTCGCGCAGCGCGCCCGCCACGCCCAGGCCCACGAAGGCGCCGATCTGCTGCGTCTGCGTCACCAGCTTCTGGATGATCTCGCCGGACTTGGTGCGCTCGAAATAGGCAAGGTCCAGCGACATCAGATGCCCCACCAGATCCCGCCGCATCTCGAAGATCGCCTGGTTCGACACCTTGACCGTGATCATCGGCGCCAGGAAGGACACCACGCCGCGTACGGCGAACAGCACGAACACGACGATACAGACCTCGATCAGTTCACGCATCGCGCCCGCCTCGAAGATCACCCGCAACCCGTCCTCGGTCAGTGCCAGGAACTGCTGGTAAACCAGCCCCTGCACCAGGATCAGCAGCAGAACCAGCAGCAGCTTGCCCCGATGCTTGCGCAGGTAGTTCCGCCAGAACCACCGCATGTTCCGCTTGTCCGCGTCGCTGTACAGCGGCTGGCGTGTCTTGGTTGGGGTATCGCTCATGTCAGGTGCAGTCCGATCGCTTCTCAACTGACGCCTATAGAGGGTTCAATCCCAAAGGTCAGCCCCCCGCGCGGACGCCCCTTACCAGACGCGATGATGATCGCGACCGTGTCGCGCCCCCAGCCGGTTAACAGCCGCGAAGCGGCCCGGCCATCGTCAGCCCCTCCCTTGGGCTGGCGATTTGGCTGAGGCTGGGCACAACGACTATTCTGTGGATGCGTTTGGCCGGCATAAAGTGCTTCCTATTTGCCCTCGGATCGCCACCCCAGGGGCTGACGCTCGCCTCCGTCTTGAACGGCAACTCCGTCCGCATAGCCGAGGCCCGGGATAATGAAACCGCCCCCGCATAATTCCGCGCGACCATTGGCCTGTTCGGAACCTGATTGCGTTCAGGCTCACCCGTGCTCCTCCAACATATCTTGTACCGAGCCTGCCCGCGCCGACGCCCCCTTTTCCTCTGGCCAAAAATATCCTGGGGGAGGCCCGGGCCTGCCCGGGACGGGGGCAAAGCCCCCAAACGCCTTCAGCGCAGCCCGTCCTCGCCCTTGACCTCGTCCACCGTCAGCCCGCCCATCCGGTCGTGGATACGCCCGCCCCGGCTCATGGCCAGCACGAAGAGCAGCTCATCGGAGCGGGGTCCGTCGGGCAAGCCCACTTCCATCCCGTCGAAATGACTGCGCACATAGGCCGCGTTGATATGCCCCAGCGGCACGTCGATCCGGCTCCCCGGCCCGCCCTGCTTCATCGACGACGGCACGATCGCCTTCGCCTCGCCCAGCCGCGCGCGCATCGCGTATCCCCCGGGTACATGCCACAGCGCGGTATGCTCCAGCTCGCCGGCCTCGCCCGCCATGGCGGCCTTGCCATAGCCGTCTATGCCCTCAGGGCCGCCCATCGCCTCGATCAGACGATCGGTCATCATCAGGCCCAGCGGCTTCAGGTCGTCCATCGCCGATTGCAGATCCTCGGCATAGCTGCCCGCGAACGGGTTCTTCACCAGCGCCGCCAAGGCGGCGCGGCGGCGCGGCGTCCCGGCGGCAGGCCCGCCGTCGTGATGGATCTCCTCAACGAAAAGCGCGGTCTTGCGCAGGGTGAAGTCAGGCATGTTCAGGCTCTCTTTCTTCGATCATGGAAGTCTCGCCGACGGTCACGCACTGCCCCCGCAGGCTCAGGCAGGCCGCATGGATCACGCCCCGCGTCACCAGTCCGGCCGCATGGGCGCGCCCGGCCTCCAGCGCCTCGGCAACCTCCGCCGGGGTCAGCGCCCCGACCGCCCGCGTCACCGCGCGCGCGCCAAGGTCACTGTCCGGCGACACCTCGCAGGCCGGAACACGGGCAATCCCCGGATGCCCGGGCAGGTCCACGGTATTGGCGATCATCGTCGCGGCCGCGTCGGCAATGGCGGCACTCCGCGCCAAGACCGTCACCGAGTCGGCAATTCCAAGCGAATGGCTCCGCCCACCGGCACCCGAGGTCGCCACGCCGCGCACCGGATCCCCGGACCGCACCGCCACCTGCCCCGGCTCGGGGCCCGCAATGGCCGCCCGCATGACCTCGCCGGGTCCGATGTGAAAAGCCACATCGCCGCCATTGTTCACATAGGCCTTGCGCACGCCCGTCCCGTCCAGCACCGCACGCAATATCGTCTCGGCCCCGGCCCCTGCCACCGCCGCCATCGGCGTGATGAACTCCGGCGCAAAGGGCCGGACCGCCTCGACCATGCGCCGCGCCGTCTCTCCCTCCACAGGCCCGCCCACGGGGCTGCGCAAGCGCGGCAACTCCGTCACCAGCTCTTTCAGCAAAGTCCCGAACCGCGCCACCGCTCTCTGGAACGCCGCCTCCCGGCCAGGCCCCTCGATCCCCACGATCATGTCGATCGGCCCGTGATGCAGGTGCAGCCTTTGCCCGTCCGGCAACCAGTTCGCCTGCGCGCCCGGCATCACTCGCCCTCCACGACACGCACCGCGCTGCCGTATTCGCCGCCATGCTTCAGGATATCCGCGACGGTCCGCACCGCTGCATCATGCCCGCCCAGCGCCCGGTAATCCGCCCGGCTAAGGGTGAATTCGAGCGGCGCCACCAGCGCGGGCGTCGGCACATGCCCGAACGATCCTTCCGGCATCTTCAGAACGTCCACCATCAGCGTGATCCCGCCCCCGGGCCAGACAAAGGCCGGCGCCCCGCCACAGGTCACCCGCGTCTTCAACGCCTGCACCGAGCGGGTCAGCTTCACCGGGTTCTGCGTCACCCCCGAGCGCAGCGACCCGCCCGCCCCCGCCTGGAACATCACCGTGCACAGCGCCGGCTCGCAATTCTCGGCAATCAGCGCCACCGACGGCTTCAACGCCTCCGGCAACTCCGCCTCGCGCGGTTGCAAGTCGTCGTCCAGAACGTAATACCCGTGATGTTCCCCCGTGGTGCTGACCATCAAAAGCGTCAGCCCCGGCCGCGCGCCTTTCTTTTCCAGCCACGGGTTCAGGATCGCCAGCGGGTCGTCCAGGTCGGTGCCGCCCCAGCCCTGCCCCGGCTCGGCCACCCGGAAATACCGCCCCGGCGTCGACCGGCGCCCCTTGATCCGGATGCCGGTATCGGGCCAGCCCAGCACCTTGCCCGCCTGGTGCTCGCTGACCACGCCGGTGATGTGGTCGTCCACCACCACCACCTCGTCCACCAGCCCGTGCCACTGGCTGGCGAACATGCCGATGGTGGCCGAACCGCAGCCGACGCGCATCCGCTCCTCGCGCTGACCGTTGACCACGGGCGCCTGCCCGGCCTGAACGACCACCGTCGCGCCGTCGTCGATCTCCAGTTCCACCGCCTCGCGGTTGCACAGCCGCAGCAGCGCGTCGCAGGTCGCGCGCCCCTCGGGTTTGCCGCCGCCGGTCAAGTGATCCACCCCGCCCAGCGACAGCATCTGCGAGCCATATTCCGACGTGGTCACATGCCCTACCGCCTCGCCGCCGCTGCGCACGGTCGCGGCCTCATGCCCGAGGTGCCGGTCGGTGTCGATCTTCACCTTCACCCCGCAGTAGGAATAGATCGCCTCGGTCACCACGGTGACGAAATCGGCCCCGTCGACCTCGCGGCTGACGATGAAGGGCGCGGGCTTGTAATCGGGATAGGTCGTGCCCGCCCCGACGCCGCTGACGAACACCTCCTCGCCGCCCAGGATCTCGCCGTCCCATTCCGGCCCGAGGAACGGCTTCACCGCATCGCCCTCGGCCACCCTACGGTCCAGTATGGTCAACGGATCGCAG
Source organism: Roseovarius atlanticus (assembly GCF_019802205.1). Lineage (GTDB taxonomy): Bacteria > Pseudomonadota > Alphaproteobacteria > Rhodobacterales > Rhodobacteraceae > Roseovarius > Roseovarius atlanticus_A. The sequence continues at coordinate 1,063,269 of NZ_JAHVHQ010000002.1, read as the reverse complement.
CGCACGATCCGGCCATCCTCGTTGGCATAGCGATCACACGCCCCGATCTTGCCCGGCGCGATATAGCACATCACCGGGCAGGCATCGCAGCGGATCTTCTCCTCGCGCCCGCGCTCAGCCATGCCCGGCCTCCCGGATCGCCGCCAGTACCCTGTGCGGCAGTGCGGGCAGCTCGGTCACCAACGCCCCGGTCCCATCCCGGATCGCGTTCAATATCGCGGGGGCGGTCGGGATCAGCACATGCTCCCCCAGCCCCTTGGCGCCCATCGGCCCTTCCGGGTCCGGCACCTCCAGGAAAATCGTCTCGATCTTAGGCATGTCGCCCGTGGTGGGGATCAGGTAATCGTGCAGGTTCTCCGTCCGCCCCGGAATGAACTCTTCCATCAACGCCAGGCCCAGCCCCTGCGCGATGCCGCCCTCGACCTGCCCCTCGGCCAGTTGCGGATTGATCACCCGGCCCAGGTCGTGCGCCGCGGTGATCCTGTGGACCTTCACCGTCCCCAGGCGCATGTCCACCGACAGTTCCACCAACTGCGCGCCATACCCGTAGACGGCATAGGGCACCCCTTGCCCGTCCTCGTCCAGCGGCTGCGTCGGCGGATCGTAACTTTCCTCGGCCCACAGGACATAGCCATGCGCCTGCTCGGACAGGTCTGTCAGATCAATCCTTTGCTCGCGCTCGCCATCGCTCACGCGCAGCACGGCGCGGTCCAGCCGCAACACCGCCTCCGGCCCCATATTCGTCTGCTTCAGGATCAGCACCCGCAAGGCCCGCCCTGCCCTCAAAGCCGCACTTCCGGTCACGTAGGTCTGGCGCGATCCGGACGTCTTCCCGCAATCCGGCGTCAGCGCGGTATCGGCCCCGATGATCTCGAACTGCGCCAAGGGCAGCCCCAGCGCATCCGCCGCGATCTGCGGGATCACCGTGTTCGACCCCTGCCCGATATCCACCGCGCCCTGGTGCAGGCACAGACGCCCATCGCCCGTCAGCCCGATGCGAATGGTCGACGGATTGGCGATGGCCGTATTCCCGCATCCGTACCAACAGGAGGCGATACCAACGCCATGCCGAATGTGTCCGCCCCTTGCGTTGGCGACATCGGCCCGGCGCAAGGCGTCCTGCCATGGCGTCTCCAATGCCTCCAGGCACGCCCCGATCCCCACGCCGTAAAGCGTTTGACCGCACACCGTCGCTTGCCCATCGCGCAGAGCGTTCAACCTGCGGAACGCCAACCGATCCATCCCCAGCTGGTTGGCAAGGTCATCAAACATCGTCTCCTGCAGGATCGCCGCCTGCGGCACGCCGAACCCCCGGAACGCGCCGGAGATGGGCTGATAGCTGTAATTCGCCCGAGCCTCGGCGTGGTAGTTTGGAATGAAATACGGCCCCGAGGCATGGACCGGCACGCGCCCGGCCACGGTCGGCCCCCAACTTGCATACGCCCCCGTATTGAAATCGCCGTCGAACTGCATCGCCACGATCCGCCCTTCGGCGTCGGCCGCGAGCGTGCCACGCATGTCCGACGGGTGCCGCTTGGTGGTCGAGGCCATGCTTTCGGCCCGGCTATAGACCATCCGCGCCGGCTGCCCGGTCTTCAGCGCCACCAGCCCGATCAGCGGCTGCAGCGACACGTCCAACTTGGACCCGAAGCCGCCGCCGGTGGCAGCCGGAATGATCCGCACCGCCTCGGGCGGCAGGCCCAGCACGGCGGCGGTATCGTCCCGGTCCATGATCGGCGCCTGCGTGCAGGCCCGGATCACCAGCGTCTCGCCGTCCATCCAGGCGACCCCGGCCTCGGGCTCGATATAGGCGTGCTCGACATACCCCGTCCGCATGGCGCCGTTGACCATGACGACCGCATCGGCCATCGCCTCTCGCGCCATGCCGCGCCGGACCTTGCCCGCGATCAACAGGTTGTCGGGATGCGCGTCGTGCACCGGCCGGTCCGCAGCATCCTCGCGCCAGTTGATCGGAAAACCCGACAGGTCCAGCGTCTCGATGATCGCAGGCTTGCCCGCTACCAGCGCCACCGCCTCGCCCGCCAGCCGCACTCGGTCCTCGGCCAATGCCGGCTGGTCGCGGAACGCCGGGATCACGCCGAAACGGTTGGTCCCGGCGATATCCCTTGCGGTGAAGACGCGCACGCCCTTGTCCGCAGCCCATCCGTCGATATCGCCAAAGGCAAAGGACGCCGGCGCATAAGGGGCCCGCACCGCGCGCACCAGCAGCGCATCCTGCGGCACGACATCCGCGCCATAGGCTTCGGTGCCGCCGACTTTCGCCGCCCCGTCGAGCCGCGCCACGGCCGCGCCCACCGCCCGGCCCGGCTCCGGCATCTCCGCCACCGCACCGGGGGCCGCATCCATCACCGCGTCGATGATCTTGGTGTAGCCCGTGCACCGGCAAAGTACACCGCCCAGCGCCTCCTCGGCCCCGGCCCGTGTCGGGGCGCGCGCGCCGCGCAGATAGGCCTCCGCCGTCATCACCATGCCGGGCGTGCAGATCCCGCACTGCGCCGCACCGTGCCGCAGGAACGCCTGCTGCAACGGGGTGTACTTCTGCCCTTCGATCGTCTCGACGCTGCGACCTTCGGCCTGGCCCAGCGGTGTCACGCAGGCGCAAACGGGCGCGCCGTCCAACAGAACCGTGCACGCTCCGCAATCCCCGGCGTCACAGCCCACCTTGGTGCCGCGCAAGCCCAGACCGTCGCGCAGAACCTCGGACAAGCGCCGTGCCGGGTCCGCCGGCAGAACCTGGCGCTGACCGTTCACGGTCAGGGTACAGGTGTCCATGGGCCGGTTCATCCCGCGCGCCCCTCCGATGCGATATCCGCCACGGCCCGACGCAGCAATTCGGTCGCCGCGCCGGTCCGGTACGCGGCATCGGCGCGGATATCGTCGAGTGGCGACAATGCGTCCGCCACGGCATCGGCATCGACACAATCCGGAAGCGTATGGTTAGCCTTGCGCCCGATCAGCGCCGCCTCCACCGCGGGCAATCGCAGGGCCACCGCGCTGCACGATCCGACCGCCATCGCGACCCGCGACACCGTGCTGTCCGTCACCTCCAGCCGCACCGCCACCATGGCGATCGAGATCACCAGGTATCTCCGCGCGCCCAGCTTCAGAAAGCGTGAGCCTCCCGCCAATGCCGGATGCGGAAGGTGTATCGCCGTGACGACCTCGCCTTGCTTCAGGGCCGTCCTGCGCGGCCCGGTGATGAAGCTTTCCAGCGGCATCCGCCGCAGGCCCGTGGCCGAGGCCAGTTCGACTTCCGCCTCCAGCGCCAGCAGGCAAGGCACCCCGTCCGCCGCGGGCGAGGCGTTGCAGATGTTCCCGCCCAGTGTCCCGGCGTTCTGGATCTGCGCCGCGCCCACCTCTCGCGCTGCCTGTTTCAGCATGTCGCAGGCGGGCGGCAAGTCGGCCTTCACGATATCGCTCCAGGTGGTTGCCGCCCCGATCCGCACACCATCGTCGCCTCGCGCGATCCCGCGCAGGCCCGCCACGCGGCTGATGTCCACCACCGGCCCCTGCAAGGCCCGTGCCGCCGTCGCCGGAAACAGATCGGTGCAGCCCGCCGCCACGCGCCCGCCGCTCTGCGCCAGCAGCGCCAGCGCATCGTCCAGGGTCTCGGGCCTCATGTAACCGCTCACCGCGCTCTCCATGCCGGGGTGCGCTCATCGTGCGCCGCCGCATTTCGCCCTGTCAACTCAAAGCGTTTTGCCGTCACCCTCAGGGATCAACGAGCAGCGAAACGCGTCAAACCCCCACGTAGCGGTCCACGATCGAATGATCCTGCCGCAGCGCCTCCGCACTCATCACCTCGCCGTTGCGCCCGTTCTCGATGAACGCCACCCGGTCGGCCACCGACAGAACCGCATCCACCCGCTGCTCCACCAGCAGGATCGCCACGCCCTGTTCGCGCATCCTGACGATCACCCGCCGGATCGCCTCGATCATCGACGGCTGCAGCCCCTCGGTCGGCTCGTCCAGCAAGAGCGCCTTGGGCTGAATGCACAGCGCCCGCGCCGTAGCCAGCATCTGCTGCTCTCCCCCCGACAGGGTCTGCGCGGGCTGGTCCATCCGCTCTCGCAACCGGGGGAATAGGTCCAGCACCTCCTCCAGCACATCCTTGCCCGCGCCGCGCACCTGCAAGCCGATCTCCAGGTTCTGCGCCACGCTCAGGCCCGCGAACAGCCGCCGTCCCTGCGGGATATACCCGATCCCCGCGCGCGGCACCTCGTGCGGCGGCAGGCTGCCGATATCCTGCCCGTCCAGCGTGATCCGCCCCGACATCAGCGGCAACAACCCCATGATCGTCTGCATCGTCGTGGTCTTGCCCGCACCGTTACGGCCCAGCAGGCACAGGATTTCCCCCGCCTCGACCCGCAAAGACAGGTCCCGCAACACCTGCGCCGCGCCATAGCCCGCATTGACCCCCTGCAATTCCAGCATCATCCGGTCCCCAGGTAAGCCGCCTGAACGTCGGCATTCTCGTGAATCTGCTGCGGCGTGCCCTCGACCAGCATTTCCCCGAAATTCAGCACGCTCACCGTGTCGGCGGTTTCCATCACCACCTTCATGTTGTGCTCGATCAGCAGGATCGTCGTCTCGCCCGCCAAGTCCCGGATCAGTGTCTTGAACGCCTCGATCTCGCCCTCCGACAGGCCCTGCGTCGGCTCGTCCAGGATCAACAGGCGCGGCGCCTGCGCCAGCCCCATCGCAATCTCCAGCAGGCGCTGGTGCCCATAGCTTAGGTTCCCCGCGTCCTCGTCGGCCTGCCCTTCCAGTCCCACACGCCCCAACGCCTCCGCCGCCGCGGCCTCCACCGCGCGGCCCTGCAACCGCCGCCGCGCCGCCAGCGCCACATTCTCCCGAACCGGCAAACGCGGAAAGATCGAGGTGATCTGGAACGTGTACGCCATCCCCTTCAGGATGCGCTTGTGCGCGGGCAGCCGCGTGATGTCCTCGCCGTCGAAGGTCACCGTCCCCGAGCTTGGCGGAATGCGACCGCAGATCATCCCCACCAGCGTCGTCTTGCCCGCCCCGTTCGGGCCAATCAGCGCCCGCACCTCCCCCTGCGGCAGATCGAAATCCACACCGCTCACCGCCTGCAACCCGTCAAACGACTTGGACAGCCCCCGCACCTTCAGCAGCATCACGGCAACCCTTTCCACAGCCGCCGCCGCACTTCCCCGGTCAGGCCCTGCGGCGCGAACAGCGTCAGCGCCACCAGTGCCACGCCCGCGATCAGCATGTAGGCCGAGGTCAGGCCCGAACTGAGGTCGATCAGGTAGAACATGAAGAGCGTGCCCACGAACGGCCCCAGCACCGTGCCCGCCCCGCCCAACAGCACCCACAACAGCGGAAAGATCGAATACTGAACCGACCCGAACGTGGCCCCCGCATAGCCGAACAGCAGGCCGTAAAACGCCCCCGCCGCCGCCGAGATCGTCCCCGACACCACCATCGCCGCCAGCTTGTGCGCATAGGTATCGTAGCCCAGCATCCGCACCCGCTCCTCGTTTTCGCGGATGGCGATCAGCGTCCGCCCGAACCGGCTCTGCACCAGCCACAACGACAAAAGGAAACACACCGAAAACAGCCCCCACGCCGCGAAATACCGCGCGGTCGGGGCGCTCAGGTCGATCCCCCACAGCACCCTTTGCGCCTGCTGGATCACGAATCCCTCGTCGCCCCGCGTGTATTCCCCGAAGTAGAGGATCGCCAGGTACCCCGCCTGCGCGAACATCAGCGTCACGATCATGAACGCCACGCCCGAGGTCCGCAGCGCCAACAGCGCCAGCCCCCCGGCCACCAGCGCCCCCGCCACGATCCCCGCGATCAACGCAGGCGCGGGCGTGAACCCCGCGTGCTGGATGGTCAGCCCCATCCCGTACATGCCAGCGGCAAAGAACAGCGCATGGCCCAGGCTCAACAGCCCCGTGTAGCCGAAAAGGATGTTGTACCCCACGGCATAGCTGGCCAGCACCATGATCCGCGCGATATTCCCGTGGTGATACGCCGGCAGCACGAACTGCAACGCGAACAGCACCACCAGCAGGCCCAGGTGCAGCCCCAGAACGCGCCCGCCCATGCTCATGCCGTTCTGGTCCCAAAGAGGCCCTGCGGCCGGAACACCAGCACAAGCCCCACCAGCAACGTCGCCAGGATCTTTGCCAGTGTCGGCGAGAAGAAGACCGAGATGATCCCGTCGCTCAACCCGATGAACAACGCCGCCAGAACCGTGCCCGGCAGGCTCCCCAGCCCGCCGATGATGACCACGATGAAGGCCAGCAACAACGGCTCCACCCCCATCAGGTAATGCGCCTGCTGGATCGGCACGATCAGCACCGCCCCCAGCGCCGCCAGCCCCGCCCCGATCCCGAAGACCAGCGCATAGACCCGCTCGACCGGGATGCCGAAGGCCAGCGCCATGTCCCGGTCCGCCTGCGTGGCCCGCATCAACAGCCCGATCTTCGTCCGCGCCATCATCGCCCAGACGCCGCACAGCACCGCGCCCGCGGCAAAGATCACGAACAGCTTGTAGGACGTGATGCTCCACCCCCAGGGCTGCGTCATGCCGAACAGCGTCTCGAACCACTCGAACCACGGCAGGTCGATCCGGCCACTGAAGGGCGCCTCCACGGGGCGCGCCTCGGGCCCGTATGTCATCAGCGTCAGTTGCTGGATGATATAAAGCAGGCCAATCGTCGCCACGATCGTCCGCTCGGGATCATATTCTATACGCTTGAGTATGGTCACATCCGCCGCCGCCGCCAGCGCCCCCACGACCAGCGGCGCGATCACCAGCGCGGCGACAAACCCCAGCGCCGGATGCCCGCCCACCATCTGCGCCACGTACCAGGCAATCACCGCACCCAGCATGTAGAACTCGCCATGCGCGATATTCACCACCCGCATCACGCCAAAGACAAGGCTCAGGCCCACGGCGGTCAGTGCCAGCACCGCCGCCGTCACCGCGCCTTCCAGCGTGGCGAGGATAAGGTGGGGTCCGAACTCCATCAGGTCAGGTCACACACCCCGTCCAATCCCGGCATCACAGCGGCTGCGTGGTGTAATCCACCTCGTCGGGATACATCGTGTCGTCGATCGACGTCGTGTGCACCTTCACCAGCCGCCCATCCTCGACCCGGCTGATGTGCTGGTGCCCGAATACCTGGTGCGTCTTGCCGTTGAACCGCTTGGCCCCCTGCGGATGCGCCTGGCTCTCGGGCATCTCGCCCATCGCCTCGACCGCCTCGATCAGCTTCGCGCGGTCGTCCGGCCCGGCATAGCCGGCCTCTTCCATCCCCGCCTTGATGATGTGCAGCGTCTCCCAGCAACCGAACATATGCGCATAGGTCGACACGTCGCTCGGGTCGCTGACCGACGCGCCGTTCTCGTCCACGCCCACCGCCTCGCGATAGAACGTCTCGTGCTCGCTCTGGTCCTCCTGCGCGTAGCGCGGCATCCCTTCCCAGAAATAGGTCCCCTCCAGGAACTCCAGGCCCGGGCTGGAAATATCCACCGCCTCCAGGCTGTCGATGAACCCGAAGATCTCCGGCCCCTGGTCGCCGAAGAACTCGCCCAGCTCCTTGACGAAGGTCAGCACCGCAGGCCCCACCATCACGTGATACAGCACCTCGGTATCGCGCGGGATCTGCGGGAAATACTTGGTGAAAGACGTCTCGCTCGGCGGAATCGCGATCTGCGCCAGCACCTCGCCCCCCTGGTCGGCAATCGCCGCAGAAAAGAAATCCCGGTGATCGTGACCAAAGGCGAAATCGGGGAAGATCATTGTGACCTTCTTGCCCAGGTTCTCCGACACGTAAGGCGCCATCGCCTGCACCTGGCTCTTCACGTCCGTGATGCCCGGCTGCAGCGTATAGCGGTTCAGCATCCCGCTCGCCACGTGATGCCCCTCGGAGACCACGAAATAGGGCAGCTTCAACTCCCCCGCCCGCGGCGCGGACCCGATCACCACGTGGGAAAACAGCGTGCCGAAACCCACGTCACAGCCATGCTGGTTGGCGAATTTCTCCACCACTTCCGCACCGCGCTTGGGGTCGGTGCCGTCGTCCTCTGCGATGATCTCGATCTTCCGTCCGTTGATCCCGCCACCCTCGTTGATCAGCTTCACCGCCGCCTCCGTGGTGCGCCCGTACCAGCGCCCGTACGCGGCCCCGATGCCGGTGCTGTGCTGCTGGAACCCGATCCTGATCGGCTCCGAGCTTTGCGCCTGCGCATACCGCGCCCAAAGCGGCAGGCTCGCGGCTCCGGCGGCGGCCCCGGCCAATGTCTTCAGCGCGCCACGGCGCGACGTGGCCTTTTTCTGATTGGTCATCACGACCTCTCCCTGTTTCTCGATGCGGATTGGCCCGATCCTGCGAAGCCTGCCCCGGTTTGTCCAGCGTTTTAAACCAGCGCCTTACCCCCGTGGCGACGCCAGCAGCCACAACCCGAAGAACGTGTAGGCCACCATGAACACCGCCAGCGGCGCCTGCCCCAGCACCGCGCGCCGCCGGTCGGCCCCGTCGCGCATGGCCAGTGCATGCGCCATCATTATCGCCACGACATGCCCCACCACCACGGCCCCGGCCTGGCTCAGCCAGATCCGCCGCACCGTGTCCTGGGTGTTGAAAAAGCCCGTGGTCACGTAAAACCCGTCCAGGCCCAGCAAATGGGCACCGTTCGACAACGGGTCGTCCAGCATCCGCGCCACGTATTGCCCTTCGACCAGAAACGCCGGCAGGTAATGCGCCACGTGGTACCCCAGCGCGATCGGCAGGATCGACGGCGCGAAGAGGCACACCGCCTGCCGCAGGCTCCGCCCGGTCCCGGCAATCCGTTCGCCCAGCCACAGGCAGGCCGCAAACACCGCCAGCAGCCCAAGGTTGGCCACCACCAGCCCCACGAGGTTCGGCACCACCACCGCCGACCGCCCCGGAAACTCCAGAGGATTGACCCCGATCATCCCCAGCCACCAGAAGGTCTCCTGCAGCCCGTCGAAACTGCCCGTCCCCAGCAGGAACACCATCAGCACCGCCAGCGCCAGCGGCGGCGCCCGCTGCACAACACCCTGCCACCCCCACAGGCCAACCGCCAGCCGCCCGCGCGCCTGGGCAAACAGCCCCATGCGCCCATAGGCCCGCATCATCACCGTCACCATCTCGCCCCGCAGCAGGAACGCAGGCCCGAACAGCAGCACCCCGAACAGCACCGCGTACCAGTAAAGCCCCACGATACTGGCCAACCGCGCCGGATCCGCCGGCGCCGGATCGCACAACAGAAACGCCGCAAAGGCCAGGAACAGCACAACCGCCGGCCAGTATCCCCAGCCGCGCGGATAGCGCATCAACGCCCGCATCCCCGTCCACCGGGCCAACACCGCCACCACCCCGGTCCACGGGTTCGTCCACCGCCAGTGATTGCCGATCAACCCTTGCAGGCTCACCAGCACCACCCACCACACCGCCCAGGTCAACAGCGGCATCGGGTTCTCCATCGGCGTGCGCGCCCCGGCAAAGCCCTGCCAGACGCCGAATGCCAGGATCCCCGTCGCCAGCAGGCTGGTCCCATGCCGCAATGCCCGGCGCGGCCGCCGCGCCAGCGGCACCGGCGCAAACACCGCCTCGCCCGCCCGCGCCGGCAACACCGCCAGCAACAGCACCGTGAGGACGACACTGGCCACCCCCGCCGAGATGTAGACATCCGTCGGCAAGAGCAGCACGAAACTCTGCTCCGACGCGTGCGCCCGCGCCATCCCGCCCCAGAACAGGACAAGGCAGACCGGCAGAGCCCGCCTCACGATCTCTTCTTCTGGCCGGAAATATCCCGGGGAGAGCGTTGAAACGCAGTTTCAACGTGAGGGGCTGGCCCCTCTTCCCAATAAACCTGCGTGGCGCAGCCACTCATTCGGATCACCCCGGGTCGCGAATCAGGCTCTGGCACATGCAATGCACGCCGCCACCCCCTTGGGTGATCATGCTCAGGTCCGGGTCGTAGATGGTGAACCCCAGCGCGCGCAGCTTCTCCTTCAGCGTCTTCGAGCCCTCGGGCAGCAGCACCCGGTCCTGCCCCAGCGCCACCACGTTGCAACCCAGCGCGATGGTTTCCTGGAACGGCACCTCGACGATCTCGATATTCTTGGCCCGCAGCCAGTCGACGATCTCGGGATCGGTGCAATCGGTGCAGACCGCGGCCAGCTTCGGCGCCAGCATCACCACCATCAGGTCGATATGCACGTAGAACGGGTCGATATCGGCCAGCTTCACTTCCCAGCCCTCGGCCTCCATCCACGACGCCACCTGGCGTGCGCCCTGCTCCATGGTCCGGCCTTCCTCGCCTTCCCAGCCGATCAGCACGCAACCCGGCTCGATCACGTTGAAATCGCCGCCCTCGAACGTGCCGGCGGTGACGAAATCGTAAATCGGAACCCCAAGACCCTGGTACGTCTCGATCGCCCGGAAATTCTCGCCCCGGCGCCAGTATTGCGACATATGCGTGATGATCGCGCCATAGGGCGTCATCACCGAACTGTCCCGCGCATAAACCTGGTAGGGCAGTTCCGGATCGGGCACATGGGTGTGCACCTCGACACCCGCGCTTTCATAGGCGCTGACCATCTCGGCATGCTGCTTTTGGGCAATGACAGGGTCGAATTCCACGCCCCGCCGCAGCGTCTTCTTGCTGACCGACGAGGTCTTCAGCCAGCGGTAATTCTCGACCGGCCCCAGCAGCACCGACCGCAACGTGCCATAGTCGCTATCCGCGCCCCAGTCGTTCAGCCTGGGCGTGCCGCCGCCGTCGCGCCGCGCGCGCAGGGTGAAATTGTCAGCCGGTTGATCTTTCATGTCAGCTCTCCTTTGTGCGAGAGGCTGAGCCGATGCCGCCCCCAAGTCAAGCGCGACCGCACCGGCACCGCCATCGTTCACGGTCCTTGCGCAAAACAGAGCCGTTGCGGGCGCGAAACCTCAAGGCCTGTACCGCTCCGCCAGGTCCTCGGTATCCCCGACCGAGGCCAGCTTGACCTCGCGGATCAGCTTCAGCGTCGGTTTCAGGCAAAAGAACACGGACCCCACGATGAACAGCCAGACCGCCACGGTTTCCGTCGCCTTCCACAGAAACAGGATCGACCCGATCAGGAACGAGAATGCGGCGACGAAATCCGCCAGCGTGTGCAGAAGCTCGAAAATGGCGTAAAGCCGGCGTGTCTCGGCATTCACATGGCGCTTGTCCTTGAACATCTGCATGGCACTCTCCCCGGGGTCTGTCGAAAGTCGCGCCCTAGAAAGACCACGCCGCCCGAATTGGCAAGCAAAAGACCCTAATCCTGCGGAAAAGGCACCACGCCATCCGCCGCCAGCCGGTTGAAAAAGCCTAGAACCTCGTCCTCGGTCGCCTGTTCCACCGCGCCCGCGCGCACCGCCTCGCGGCTCCAGACCCAGGATTGCGCCGGGTCGTCGCGCATCGCCCAGTCCGGAAACAACCGCGTCCTTATCGCCCGCTCCATCAGCTTGCGCGGCTCCACGTGCCGGTCATCCTGCCGGATGCGCGCGTAACAGTTCCGAACGGCCTTGTCCGGCCCTTCCAGCAATTGCAGGTACAGGTCCGCCCGACAGATCAGCGCCCCGGTGATCCCGTCCCGCTCGTTGCAGCGCCGCGCATCCAGCAGGATACCGGCCAGCATCGCGTCGTCATATCCGAAGGGGCGAGAGGCATAGATCAACTGGACGAGCGGCATCGTATGTCCTTTTCAAACAAGAAAACGTCTCATTCGCTTGAAACCAGTACGATCTCAGTTTGCTCTTTTACTTTTGCTCCGACCAGTTTGCATAAGGGCCTGCGATAAATCGCAAATGAGTTAGCTGATGCGATATCTTCTGCCCTAATTCGTCCCGGTCACCCCAAGTGCCATACAATACTGAACGAGCTTGCCGCAGTTCACCTCTATTTTCACGTGCGCCATCGTCCATGCTCATATCGAGCAATGTTTCAATCGCTATCGCGATCTCGGTTCTATAGTTAAATAGCTCGGATACATGCTTTTTGGTTTTTTCTGAGCCCACTGAGGCGTCAAAACGAATTTGCGTCTCCCTTAGTTTAGCGAAAAGATCATTTGACTCTACGACCCGTTCGTATCGCTTCTCAAACATGTACCTACGGTCGTTCAGTTTATCTTTCGGAACAGAATCGATTGGGTTTCGCATGTGCTTAAAAGCGTCTTCTATCTGTCCAGACAAAACAATAAGTTCTTCTGCTAATTCAGCCTTTCTACTATTTGAGACCGATTGTCGCGTGGCTTTCAATTGCCAATAAGCGACAGCAACACCCAAGCCCACAGCGATAGTCATTCCCAGTTGTGAAATTGCAGCTAGCCCATGGAATATGTCCGCGGATGTCACCGGCTCAAGCCACCATGCAACGTCGGCACATCCAGCGCCGCAAACCCATAGTGCCGCAGCCACCGCAGATCACTGTCAAAGAACGCCCGCAGGTCCGGGATGCCGTATTTCAGCATCGCGATCCGGTCGATCCCCATGCCGAATGCAAAGCCCTGCCATTCCTCCGGGTCGATCCCGCCCGAGCGCAGCACATGCGGATGCACCATGCCCGACCCCAGCACTTCCAGCCAGTCGTCGCCCTCGCCCACCTTCACCGTCCCGCCTTCAAAGGCGCACTGGATGTCCACCTCCGCCGACGGTTCGGTGAACGGAAAGTGCGAGGCGCGGAAGCGGGTCTTCACCGAGGTGCCGAAATAGGCGGTGAAGAACTCCTCCAGCACCCATTTCAGGTTCGCCATCGAGATGTCCTTGTCGATGGCCAGCCCCTCGACCTGGTGGAACATCGGCGTGTGGGTCTGGTCGTAATCGGCGCGATAGACGCGGCCCGGCGCGATGATGCGGCACGGCGCGCCGTGCTTTTCCAGGTGCCGGATCTGCACCGGCGAGGTGTGCGTGCGCAGCACGTCTGGTGCGCGGTCGTCCCCCTCGGCCCGATGCATGTAGAACGTGTCCATCTCGGCCCGTGCGGGGTGGTGGCTGGGAATGTTCAGCGCGTCGAAATTGTACCAGTCGGTGTCGATCTGCGGCCCCTCGGCCACGGCAAAACCCATGTCGGCGAAGATCGCCGTGACTTCCTCGGTCACCTGGCTGATCGGGTGGATCGTGCCTTCCCGCCGCGGCCGTCCCGGCAGGGTCACGTCCAGCCATTCGCCGCGCAGCCGTTCGTCCAGCGCGGCATCGGCCAGCGCCACCTTCTTGGCCGCCAGCGCAGAGTTGATCTCGTCCTTCAGCGCGTTCAGCTTCGGCCCCATCTCCTGCCGCTCTTCGGGCGTCATCTTGCCCAGCTCGCGCATCTTCAGGGCAACCTCGCCCTTCTTGCCCACGGCCTGCACGCGCAGGTCTTCCAGCGCGGCCTCGTCACCGGCCTCGGCAATGGCACTCAGGTACTTGTCTCTCAGGTCATCCATGGCGTTTCACTCAATCCCGGTTTGAACGCCGGTTACCCCGACTGGCCCATCAGCGCAAGGTCGCGGCATACTCGCGGGTGAATTCCACGTACCCGTCCGAGACGACACCGTGATGCCCCTGCATCATGCCATGCAGCTCCGGCAGGCGGTGGAACGGCACCTGCGGCAGGGCGTGATGCTCGGTGTGATAGGGCATGTTCCACGCCAGGAACCGCACGATCCGGTTGGTATGGGTGGTGCGCGTGTTCCGGAACATGTCCGCCACGAAGGCACAGCGCCCGTGTTCCGCCAGCAGGTACAGCCGCAGGAAAGGTTGTCCAAGCAGCGCCGGCAGGATCCAGACCCAGAACAGCAAGGGCGTCACCACGAGGCTCGCCAGCGCCACGGCGTATAGCGCCAGCATCACCCGCGCCTCCCGCACCACGCGCGGCCGCGCGCGCTCGGGCACGTAATCGCCCGGATCGGCACCCGCCGCATTGCGCAGGGTCTGCCCGATCATGGCCGCCCAGAACGGCAGGCCGGTCACATGCCACAGATAGGCGCGCCAGCCTTCGGGTTTGGCCCCGGCCAGCAGTTCGGGGTCCTTGCCGGGGATGTTGGTGTGCCGATGATGCGCGAGGTGAAAATACCGGAACCACTCGAACGGCTGCACGATCAGCAGGCCACACACCCGCCCCACCGCTTCATTCAGCCAAGGCGTTCGAAACGGCGTCTTGTGCGTCGCCTCGTGTTCCAGCGTGAACAGGAAACAGATCGCGATCCCCTGCGGGATCAGCACCGCCCACCACAAGGGCCAGCCCAGCCCGATCCAGACACCGAACAGCCCGATCAGCCCGAAATGCACCGCCAGCCGGAACAGGCCGGGCGCATTCTCGGCCTTTGTCAGCCCGACCAATTTGTCTCGCGGCAAGGCGGCGATAAACTCCCGGTGATCCATGCGGAAAGCCTAAAGTGTTTCGCGAAAAACCTGAATCACGGATTTTCAGGAAATGCAGTGCTCCGCTCGATCGCTGCACGCGTTCCGCCTTTTGCTGAGGCCTCAGGTCATAGGCGGAACGCTTCAGGTAGCCCCTCGCGCTCCGGCAAGGGGGACCCCCGCTCACGCACGGGTTACTTGACACCCCCAACGACGGACCATAGCGCAGCCGGGCAGGCTTTTTAATTAACAATAGCAGGTCCCTATGCGCAATCTTTCCCCCGTGGACCAGTTCCTCTTCGGGCTGATGAACGCCAGTCTCCTCTTCACGTTGGTCTACTGGATCCTGGGCTTCGACACTCAGTTCGCCACCGGCTTCGCCATCGAGGACGGCCCCGTCGAGTACGGCACCGCCGTCATGTTGTTCGTGTCGGCGCTGGTGCTGGCATGGCACTCCGCGCGCCAGTTCCGCAAAGGCCAGGCGCTGGCCGGGATCTGCCTGTCGATCTACGCGCTGATCTTCGTCTTCGGCACGGGCGAAGAGATTTCCTGGGGGCAGCGCATCCTGGGGCTGGAGACGCCCGATGCCCTCCGGGAAGTCAACTTCCAGGAGGAAATCACGCTGCACAACATCGTCGTGGGCGGCAAGCAACTGACCAAGACGGTGTTCGGCAGCGGGCTGACTGTCGCGATCCTGCTCTACCTGCTGGCGTTGCCGGCGCTTTATGGCAAATCCCGCCTTGTCACGCGCATCGCGGATCGCCTGGCCTGGCCGGTGCCGTCTTGGCGCCACGGGATCATGGCCATTGTCGCCAGCGTGGTGATGCTGGTGGTCGAGATCCCCCGCCAGTGGGAGGTGTACGAATTCGTCTTCAGCCTGCTGACCACGTCGATCTTCCTGGCGCCTGCCAACACCGCCACGTTCGGACGGCCAGACGCGGCCTGAGCCGCATCCACACGCTCGCCCCGGACCGGGCCAGGGGAAATCAGGCCGCTGACGTGCTGCGCAAGTCGCGCACTTCGCGGTCATGCGCCGCCAGCAGCCGCTTGGCCTTTTCACTCAGTTCGGATTGCCCGTCGCGGGTCTGCACAATGGTGCGTACCATGTCTCTGCCTCCTGGTTTTCCGCCCTTTCCGGGCCGTTGTGTCAAAAGGCATCACACAACTTTGCGGAGAAAGTATGTCTGTTTTTAGAAAATTGTTACCGATCAAGACACAATGAAAAACGCCGCCGGGGTGACCCGACGGCGCTCGTTTCTTGTCCCTCGAACGGCAGGCTTACGCGGTCAGCGCGCCTTTTGCCTGTTCCACGATGGCGCCGAATGCGGCGGGTTCGTGCACGGCCAGATCGGCCAGGACCTTGCGGTCCACTTCGACACCGGCCAGCGACAGGCCGTTGATGAACCGCGAATAGGTCAGCGATTCGTCATGGGCGCGCACGGCGGCGTTGATCCGCTGGATCCACAGCGCGCGGAAGTTCCGCTTGCGGTTCTTGCGGTCGCGCGTGGCGTACTGGTTGGCCTTGTCCACGGCCTGTGCCGCCACCTTGAAGGTGTTCTTGCGACGGCCGTAATAGCCTTTTGCGGCGTTGGTGATTTTCTTGTGACGGGCGTGGGTAACGGTCCCACCTTTGACTCTCGACATGTCTCGAACCTCCTCAGCGTGCGTAGGGCATCATCGGCTTGATGATACCTTCATCAGCCTTGCAAAGCGTCGTGGTGCCACGCGCGTTGCGGACGAATTTGTTGGTCCGTTTGATCATGCCGTGGCGCTTGCCGGCCTGGCCAGCCACCACGCGGCCCTTGGCCGTCACCTTGAACCGCTTCTTGCAGCTCGATTTCGTCTTCATCTTGGGCATTTCCGGCTCCTCTTGATGGTCGGTCTTATGCGCGACTCGGCATGCCACTTCGGCCGGCCGCGCGAATGAGAGCGCCGTATAGGACGGGCGCGCGCGCAAAGCAAGGGGGTTTGCCCCGGTTTGCGACCGCCCGGGAAACGGGACGTGCCCCAGGCGCTTGCCAACACGCACCCGCAGGGCTAGACCGGATTTTCCCAACCCACGGGAGGCGCCAGTGTCCACCACCCTCCGGCTCGCCATGGCAAGCATCTTCGTCGGTGCGATCGTGCTCGCGATCAAAAGCCTGGCGTGGTGGCTGACAGGCTCGGTGGCCCTTCTGTCGGATGCCCTGGAAAGCACCGTCAACGTGGCCACGGCCATCGCGGCGCTCATCGCGATCCGCATCGCCGCCATACCGGCGGATTCCTCGCACCCCTACGGCCACCACAAGGCCGAGTTCTTCAGCGCCGTGCTCGAAGGCGTGATGATCATCATCGCCGCACTCGTCATCCTGCGCGAGGCCTATCGCGGCTTTCTCGATCCCGCAGCACTCGACATGCCGATCGAGGGGCTTCTGATCAACGGCGCCGCCACGATCATCAACGCGCTCTGGGCCTGGGTCCTGGTCACCCGCGGCCGGGCCAATTCATCGCCCGCGCTCGTCGCCGACGGCCGCCACCTGTGGACCGATGTCGTCACCTCGGCGGGCGTCGCGCTTGGCGTCCTTCTGGCGATGATCACCGGCTGGTGGGTGCTCGACCCGATCATGGCCGCCATCGTCGCGGTCAACATCCTCTGGTCCGGCTCGCGTGTCGTGCGCGAGTCGCTCAGCGGCCTGATGGACGAGGCCGTATCCGATGAAACGCTCGACACCGTGCGCGGGATCATCGCGACCGAGGCCGGCGGCGCGGTCGAGGCGCATGACCTGCGCACCCGCCACGCCGGGCAGGCGACCTTCATCGACTTTCACCTCGTCGTGCCGGGCGACACCACGGTCTTCGACGCGCACGAGATCTGCGACCGGGTCGAAGCCGCCCTGAAACAGGCGGTCGAGGGCGCGCGGATCACCATCCACGTGGAGCCCGAGCACAAGCAGAAGCATTCCGGCATCGTCGTGCTGGACTGACCCCCGGCCCCGCCTCGCGTCAAAGCGCCATTTGCGCGAAAAGCCGATTGCCGGTAACATCCGGCCCAGGGAGGATCGGCAGGCTGGACAGGAAACGCCATATCGACAAGGTCGTGAACGCGGTGAATTCGCCCAGCGCCGCCGCGCGCTCGGCGCTGGCCGCGTCCTGGCACCGCTCGATGGAACGGCACGGCCTCGACCCCGCCGCCCCGGCGCAGGGCCAGCGCGTCGATCACAGCGTGGTCGACGAAAGCCGCGCCCGCCTCGACCGCTTCATGACCATCGCCGCCCCCAAGCTCGACCAGCTTTTCGGTCTCGTGGGCCTGTCGGGCTGCGGCGTCCTCTTGACCGACGAAAGCGGCGTCATCCTCGACCAGCGCTGTTCCGACGGCGACCGCACCACGTTCGAGGACTGGGGTCTCGCCGTCGGCGCCGACTGGTCCGAGGCCGCGGAGGGCACCAACGGCATCGGCACCTGCCTGACCGAGAAACGCCGCATCACCATCCACCGCGACGACCACTTCCTCGCCCGAAACATCGGCATGAGCTGCATGGACGCGCCGATCTTCGGCCCCGATGGCGGGCTTCTGGCCGCGCTCGACGTCTCCTCGGCCCGCGTCGACCAGACCGAGGCCTACAACCGCCTGATCGCCGCGATGGTCGACCAGACCGCCCACGCGATCGAGGCCGATTTCTTCCGCGCCTCCTATCCCAAGGCCCGCATCGTGGTGGCCGATTCCGCCGAAGGCAGCGCGGCGACCCTGCTGGCCGTCGATGGCGACGACATCGTCATCGGCGCCACCCGCGAGGCCCGCAAGGCTCTCGGCCTGTCGCCCAGCGGCGCCTTCACGCCCCGCCCCGCGTCGGACATCTTCGGCCGCGAGGACGGCCCCCGCGGCTTCGAGAAGGCCGAGCGCGCCGCCGTCGTGCGCGCCCTCACCCGCGCGAACGGCAACGTGTCCGAGGCCGCCCGCGCGCTGGGAATCGGCCGCGCCACCCTCTATCGGCGCATGAAACGGCTGGGGCTGGACGACACCTGACCCGACCTGTCTCAGTTCTGAGACACCCCCGCGTCCCCACCGCTTGCCCCCCTCCTGACGAATCGCTCTTCGCACGTCACCCCTCTTCTCACGACTTCGGGCGGAGGACCCGAGGCGACCAGGAGGAACCAACATGAACGAACAGACGCAACTCTCGGCGGAATTCCAATCGCCGTTCAAGACCCGTTACGACAACTTCATCGGCGGCAAATTCACCCCGCCCGTGAACGGCAAGTATTTCGACAACGTGACCCCGATCACCGGCCAGCCGGTCTGCGAAATCGCCCGCTCGGATGCCGCCGACGTGGAGCTGGCGCTCGACGCCGCCCACGCGGCCAAGGATGCCTGGGGCCGCACATCGGCCACCGAACGCGCCAACATCCTGCTCAAGGTCGCCGACCGGATCGAGGAAAACCTCGACCTGATCGCCGTGGCCGAGACATGGGACAACGGCAAACCGATCCGCGAGACCGTCAATGCCGACATCCCGCTCGCCGTCGACCATTTCCGCTACTTCGCCAGCGTCCTGCGCGGCCAGGAAGGCGCGATGTCCGAAATCGACGCCGACACCGTCGCCTATCACTACCACGAGCCGCTTGGCGTCGTGGGCCAGATCATCCCGTGGAACTTCTCGGTGCTGATGGCGGCATGGAAACTCGCCCCGGCGCTGGCTGCCGGCAACTGCATCGTCCTGAAACCGGCGGAACAGACCCCCGCCGCGATCATGGTGCTGATGGAGGTCATCGCCGACCTTCTGCCCGACGGCGTTCTGAACATCGTCAACGGCTACGGCGCCGAGGTGGGCGCGGCGCTGGCCAAATCCAACCGCATCGCCAAGATCGCCTTCACCGGCTCCACCCAGACCGGCCGCACGATCATGCAATACGCGACCGAGAACCTCATTCCCGTCACGCTGGAACTGGGCGGCAAGTCCCCCAACATCTTCTTCTCCGACGTGATGGCCAAGGACGACGCCTTTCTCGACAAGGCGATCGAGGGTTTCGTGCTCTTCGCCTTCAACCAGGGCGAGGTCTGCACCTGCCCCAGCCGCGCGCTGATCCAGGAAGACATCTATGAAGAGTTCATCGCCCGCGCCATCGAACGCGTGAAAGCCATCAAGCAGGGCGACCCGCGCCTGATGGACACGATGGTGGGCGCACAGGCCAGCCGCGCACAGCAGGACAAGATCCTCAGCTACCTGCAGATCGGTGTCGAGGAAGGCGCCGAGGTGCTGGCCGGCGGTGCGGCGGCCCAGATGGAGGGCGAGCTGTCCGAGGGTTACTACATCCAGCCCACCATCCTGAAAGGCCACAACAAGATGCGCGTCTTCCAGGAAGAAATCTTCGGCCCCGTCGTCTCGGTCACCACCTTCAAGACGGAAGAAGAGGCGCTGGAGCTTGCCAACGACACGATCTACGGCCTTGGCGCCGGGGTCTGGTCGCGCGACGCCAACACCTGCTACCGCTTCGGCCGCGGCATCCAGGCCGGGCGCGTCTGGGTCAACAACTACCACGCCTACCCGGCCCACGCAGCCTTCGGCGGCTACAAGCAGTCGGGCATCGGGCGCGAGAACCACAAGATGATGCTCGACCATTACCAGCAGACCAAGAACATGCTGGTCAGCTACAACCCCAACAAGCTGGGTTTCTTCTAGGATCGGATCGGGGCGGCACGATGTGTCGCCCCTTTTTCACGCCAGGGCCGTCCATCCGGCCTCAGGTCAGGTACCTTGCCACCACCTGCACGAAGACATTGGGTATCTCGTAGATGTCATACCCGCCCGGCTTGTTGCTGATCGCCCAGAACACCATGACACCCGCTGCGATGACCGTGAGCGCCGCCACCCGCGGCGCGTGCCCGTCCGAAATCGCCGCCAGGATCGCCGGGATCGAGAACACCCCCAGAACCAGGCCGATGACAAAGATAAGATCGGGATCCATTGCACAGATCCTCCCTGAACTGCTCTGCCGGCGAGTATAGCCCAGTTCAGTCTTGGTCAGTCGAAGAAAGTTCCTTTTGATTACAGGGCGCTACCCGCAGGATATTGGTCGTACCCGGCACGTTGAACGGCACGCCCGCGGTGACGATCACCAGGTCGTCCTCGGTGGCGTATCCCTGCTTCAGCGCGGCGCGCGTGGCGTTCTGCACCGCCATCTTGAACCGCGACAGTTCCGGCGTCATGACGCAGTCGGTGCCCCAGTTCAGTGACAGCCGCCGCGCCGTGTCGCGCACGTTCGTCATGGCGATGATCGGCACGCGCGGCCGCTCCCGCGCGGTCAGCAGCGCGGTCGTGCCGCTTTGCGTAAAGCAACAGATCGCCGCCACATCGGTGGTTTCCGCGATTTCCCGAGCCGCGGCGACGATCCCGTCGGCCACCGTGGTGCGGTCGGCCTTGCGCGAGGCTTCGATGATCTCGGTATAGGTCGGATCCTCCTCGACCTCGCGGGCCACGTTGTCCATCGTCTGCACCGCCTCGATCGGGTACTCGCCCGCCGCCGACTCCGCCGACAGCATGATCGCGTCCGCGCCCTCGTAAATCGCCGTGGCCACGTCGCTGACCTCGGCGCGGGTCGGCATCGGGCTGGAAATCATCGACTCCAGCATCTGCGTGGCGATGATCACCGGCTTGGCCGCCGCGCGGCACTTGCGCACCATCCGCTTTTGCAAGGGCGGCACGTTCTGCACCGGCAGTTCCACGCCCAGGTCGCCGCGGGCCACCATGATCCCGTCAACCTCTTTCAGGATGGCATCGAAATCCGTCACCGCCGACGGTTTTTCCACCTTCACCATGATCGCCGCGCGCCCGCGCACCAGCGCGCTCGCCTCGATCACGTCCCGCGCCCGCTGCACGAAGCTCAGCGCCAGCCAGTCCACGCCCAGCTCGCAGGCGAACTCCAGGTCGGCGCGGTCCTTATCGGTCAGCGCGGCCAGCGGCAGCACCACGTCAGGCACGTTCACACCCTTGCGGTCGGAAATCGTGCCGCCGGTGACAACCTCGGTTTCGGCATAGTCATTGCCGCATTTGGTGACCTTCAGGCGGATCTTGCCGTCATTGACCAACAATCGCGCGCCGGGTTTCAGCGCCTGGAAAATCTCGGGATGCGGCAGGTTCACACGGTCGATCGTGCCTTCTGCATCATCCAGGTCCAGCCGGAACGACGCGCCCTCCTCCAGCTCTTCCGACCCGTTCTTGAAGGGCCCGACCCGCAGCTTCGGCCCCTGCAGGTCCGCCAGGATGGCAATCGGACTGTCCAGGTCCTGCTCGACCTTCCGAATGATCTCGTGCTTGGCGCGGATATCGTCCTGCGTGCCGTGGCTCATGTTCAGCCGGAACACATCCGCCCCCGCCTCATGCAGAGCCCGGATCGTCTCATAGGTGTCCGATGCCGGGCCCAGCGTGGCCACGATCTTCACATTGCGATAGCGTCTCATGTCTGTCCTTACCTTATTGTCCAGCCGGCGTTAGCGCTAAACTTACGCAGGGTTATTACTTAATTCCCATTCCATGACAACTGACATAAAAGTGGCGGGCAAGAGATGACATCACCATGACATATCGACCGTTTTTCACCGAAGGGGCAGATCGCCCCACCCGCTGGCTCGTCACCTGCGACCATGCCGCCAACACCGTGCCGCCCTTCGTGAACGGCGGTTCGCTCGGGCTCGACCCGGCGGATATGGCCCGCCACATCGCCTATGATCCCGGCGCCGCCGGGGTGGCCCGGGCGCTGGCCCGTGCGCTCGACGCGCCCTGCATCATGACCAACTTTTCCCGCCTGGTGATCGACCCCAACCGGGGCGAGGATGATCCGACCCTGGTGATGAAGCTCTATGATGGCACTATCATCCCCGCCAACCGCCATGTCGGCCCGGCCGATATCGAAGAGCGCCTGAACGCGCTCTATAGACCCTATCACAGCGAATTGGCTCGATTGGCCGGGCGGCAGGACGACACGATCATCGTCTCGATCCACTCCTTCACGCGCCAGCTGCAGGGTCGCCCGCCCCGGCCCTGGCACATCGGCGTGCTCTATGCCACGGACGAACGTCTGACCCGCCCGCTGATCAACCGCATGGCGCAGGATCCCGACATCTGCGTGGGCGAGAACGAACCCTATGGCGGCCATCTGCCCGGCGACGCCATCGCCCGTCACGGCATCGCCTACCAGCGTCTCAATGCCCTGATCGAGCTGCGCAACGACCTCATCGTCACCGAAGACCAGCAAACCGCCTGGGCCCGGCGCCTCGCCCCCATGCTGGTCGAGGCGGCAGGCTATGCCGGGGTCGATTCAGAGACTGTTTCACTGCAATCCGGGTGATTTCATCAAGAAACCGCCACATTCACCGACCGAGAGGAGGCGCGCGTGCCGCACATCGTCATCGAACATTCCAGCGGCCTGGAAGACAGCCACGACCTTCAGGCCCTCTGCGGCGCGTTGTGGCAGAAATTTGCGGATCACCACAGCGTCACCGCACCCGATACGGTCCGCACCCGCACCCTCGCCGCCACCGCCTCGCGCATCGGGGTCGAGCCGCAAACCTTCGCCCACGCCACGCTGCTTCTCCTGCCCGGCCGCAGTGACGAGGTCCGCACGGAACTCGCCCAACTGGTGCTGGACACGCTTCAGGCGCACCTGCCGGACGTCGGCAGCCTGACCGTCCGCTTGGATGATATCCAACAGCCCTATATGAAGCGTATGCTCTGACCGAATAAGGGAGACCCGAACAATGGACGACCAGACCCGCCTCGAACTCGAGGCCGCCGCGTTCCGCACCCTGCGCGAGCACCTGATGGAAAAGCGCACCGACGTGCAGAACATCGACATGATGAACCTCGCCGGCTTCTGCCGCAACTGCCTCAGCCGCTGGTACCAGGAGGCCGCGAACGAACGCGGAATCGACATGACCAAGGACGAGGCGCGCGAAATCTTCTACGGCATGACGATGGACGAGTGGAAAGCGAACTACCAGACCGACGCGTCGGACGACAAGAAAGCGGCCTTCGACAAGTCCTTTGCCGAAAACGTGGGCCCCAAGACCTGAGCCCCAAGACATGAACCCATGACGCTCGACATCGCCCGCCTGCGCGCCGACACTCCGGCCTGCGAAACACTCCTGCACTTCAACAATGCGGGGGCGGGGCTGATGCCGTTGCCGGTGCAGCAGGCGCTTCAGGATCATCTGGCGCTCGAAGCGACAATCGGCGGGTACGAGGCCCATGCCGAGGCGAAACCAAAGGCCGACGCCTTCTACACCGAGACGGCGGCCCTGCTGAACGCCAAGCCATCCGAGATCGCCTATGTCGAGAACGCCACCCGCGCCTGGGACATGGCCTTCTTCAGCCTGCCCCTGCAGCCCGGCGACCGGATCCTCACCCATGCCTCGGAATACGTGTCGAACTATCTCGGCCTGCTGCTTCAGGCCCAGCGCCGCGGGCTGGAAATCGACCTCATCCCGTCCGACGCCTCGGGCCAGGTCGATGTCGACGCGATTCAGTCTCTGATCCAGCCCAAAACGCGTCTCATCGCCCTCACCCACGTCCCCACGCAGGGTGGCCTCGTGAACCCCGCAGAAGAGGTCGGGCGCATCGCCCGCGACCATGGCCTGACCTACCTGCTGGATGCCTGCCAGTCGGCGGGCCAGATCGACCTCGATGTCGAAAAGCTCGGCTGCGACATGCTCTCTGGCACCGGCCGCAAGTATTTGCGCGGCCCGCGCGGCACCGGGTTTCTCTATGTCCGCGAAGGTCTGATCGAGGGTCTCGATCCGCCCTTCATCGACCTGCTCTCAGCCACCTGGACCGGCCCTGACAGCTATGAACTCGCCTCCGATGCCAAGCGCTTCGAAAACTGGGAGCGCTATGTCGCCGGCCAGATCGCCCTCGGCACCGCCGTCCGCTATGCCCGGGAGATCGGACTGCCCGCCATCAAGGCCCGCATCGCCGAACTGGGCGAGGCCCTGCGCAGCGCGCTTCGCGACATCCCCGGCGTGACGGTCCACGATCTGGGCCAGCGCAAATGCGGCATCGTGACCTTCACCCATGACGCCCGGACGCCGCGCGAGATGACCGGCGCCTTGCGGGCACGGAATATCAACATCTCCGTTTCCAATCGCACCAGCGCCCAGCTCGATCTCGGCGCCCGCGGCCTCGATCACCTCGCCCGCGCCTCGGTTCACGCCTACAACACGGAGGACGAGATCAACCGTTTCGCCGCCGCTGTTGCGGCGCTTTGACCCCGGCAAAGCCGTCAGCAAAGACGTCTCTGCGCGCGATCCCTTAACCTGCCAGGACTCGAAAAAAGGCACCGTCGGCATACCACCGGGATACCGACGCGATACCGACGTCCCAATTCGGGCCTTTCCGCCGCGTTAACCTTCGATTCGCTCAGACAGCGACCTTCCGGCTTTCCTCGATGTAGATTTCGCGCAACCGCGTCGCCACCGACCCCGGATTTCCGTCCCCCAGACGGGACCCGTCGATCTCCACCACCGGCATCACGAAAGCACTGGCCGAGGTGACGAACGCCTCGTCGGCCTCCTTGGCTTCCTCGACGCTGAAATTCCGTTCCTCCACCTGCATTTGCGCCTCCTCGGCAAAGCGCAGCACGGCGGCGCGGGTGATCCCGTGCAGGATGTCGTTCGACAGCGCGCGGGTGATGATCTTGCCGTCCTTGACGATATAGGCGTTGTTCGACGTGCCTTCGGTCACACACCCGTCCTGCACCATCCAGGCATCGTCGCACCCCGCCTTCTTGGCCATCATCTTGCCCATCGACGGATACAGAAGCTGCGTCGTCTTGATGTCCCGACGGCCCCAGCGCATATCCTCTACAGTGATGATCTTGATACCTTTTTTCGCCACCGGATTGTCGGCCAGCCCGGGCTTGGACTGGGTGAACAGAACCACGGTCGGCGGCGTGTCGGGATCCGGATAGGCAAAGTCCCGGTCGCCCGGCGCGCCCCGCGTGATCTGAAGGTAAACCAGCCCGTCCTCGATCTCGTTCACCCGCACCAGCTCGCGGTGGATGTCCAGCAGATCGCCCATCACCTCCGGGTGCGGCATGTCCAGCTCGTCCAGCGACCGTTGCAGCCGGCGATTGTGCCCCTCGAAATCGATCAGCTTGCCGTCCAGCACGCTGGTCACCTCGTAGACACCGTCGCCCATCAGGAACGCCCGGTCGAAGATCGAGATTTTCGCCTCGTTTTCAGGCAGGTAATCGCCATTCACATACACAGTCCGCATCGTCATCCCCATAGCTTGGCCACCGGCGGATGCACCCCGGCCGCGTCGAAAATCAAAGGTTCGTCCCGGTCTTCGGCCAACAGAAGCGGGCCGTCAAGGTCGGTCACCGACGCCCCCTGCGCCACCAGCACCGCGGGCGCCATCGCCAGGCTCGATCCGATCATGCAGCCCACCATCACGTCATAGCCTTCGGCCAGCGCCGCTTCGCGCAGCGCCAGCGCCTCGGTCAGCCCGCCGGTCTTGTCCAGCTTGATGTTCACCATGTCGTACTTGCCCTTCAGCTTGGGCAGGGTGGCGCGGTCATGACAGCTCTCGTCGGCGCAAACCGGCACGGGCCGTTCCACACCCAGGAGCGCGTCATCCTCGGCCGCCGGCAAGGGCTGTTCCACCAGCGCCACGCCCAGGCGTTGAAGGTGCGGCGCAAGGTCGGCATAGACCTCGGCACTCCATCCCTCGTTGGCGTCGACGATGATCTTTGCCTCGGGCGCGCCGGCGCGCACCGCCTCCAGACGCGGCATGTCATCGGGCGTGCCCAGCTTGATCTTCAGCAAAGGCCGATGGGCATTCTTCGCCGCCTGCTCCCGCATCTTCTCGGGGTCGTCCAGCGACAGCGTATAGGCCGTGATCTCGGGCCCCGGCGCGGGTAATCCGGCCAGCTCCCAGACCCGCTTTCCGGCCTGTTTCGCCTGCAGATCCCACAGCGCGCAATCCACCGCGTTCCGCGCCGCGCCCGCCGGTAACAGTTCGTAAAGCTTTTCGCGCGAAACTTCCTCGGGCAGGCTCTCGATCTGCGCCGTCACGCTGTCCAGCGTCTCGTCATACCGCGCATAGGGCACGCATTCGCCCCACCCGGTGACGCCGCCTTCGGTCACGCGCACGGTCAGCACCTTCGCCTCGGTGCGCGAGCCCCGGCTGATGGTGAACACCTGCGCCAGCTTGAACACATCGCGCGTCACGGAAATCTGCATCGACAACTGCCCCTTCCTCTGGCCAGAAATATCCCCGCCGGAGGCATCCAACAGACGCCACCAGCCAAGGCGGTTGCATCAGAATTGCTCCAGCGCGTCCACCAGCTTGGCCGAGCCAAAGCGATACGGGTCGGTCGCGGGCAGCCCCATCTCGTCCTCGACCTTGGCGAGATACGCCCTGGCGTCGTCTTCGCTCATATGCTGGGTGTTGACCGAAACGCCGACGACGCGGCACTCCGCGTTGGCGATCCGCGCCAGCGGCAGCGCGGTGTCTCGCAGCGTCTGAAGGCTGGGCAGGCTGTAATCCGGCAGGCCCCGCATATGCGTGCGCGTGGGCTCATGGCACAGGATCAGCGCATCGGGCTGGCCGCCATGGATCAGCGCCATGGTCACACCGGAATAGGATACGTGAAACAGGCTCCCCTGCCCCTCGATCAGGTCCCAGTGATCCTCGTCGTTGTCCGGCGTCAGGTATTCGATCGACCCGGCCATGAAATCGGCAATCACCGCGTCCAGCGGCACGCCGTCGCCCGTGATCAGGATGCCGGTCTGCCCGGTGGCACGGAACGAGGCCTTCATGCCGCGCTCCTGCATGTCGCGCTCCATCGCCATCGCCGTGTACATCTTGCCGACCGAGCAATCGGTGCCCACGGCAAGGCAGCGTTTGCCGGTGCGTTTCTTGCCATCCGCGATCGGATAGCGCACCGACGGCACCCGCACATCGTGCAGCGTGCGGCCATGCTCTTCTGCCGCCGCCACGAGGTCATCCTCGTGTTTCAGCAGGTTATGCAGGCCCGACGCGATGTCATAGCCCATCGCCAGCGCCTCCAGCAGCACGGCCTTCCATTTGTCCGAGATCACGCCACCGCGGTTCGCCACGCCGATCACCAGCGTCTTGGCGCCGGCGTCCCTCGCGTCGGCCAGGGTCATGTCCGTCAGGCCAAGGTCGGCGCCGCACCCCGGCAGCCGGATCTGCCCCACCGCGTATTCCGGTCGCCAGTCCCTTATGCCGATTGCCACTTTCGCGGCCAGCATGTCGGGGGCATCACCCAGAAACAACAGGTACGGGGTCTCGATCATATTTTGGTCCTTTCCAGAATCGGTTCTGCGGAATGGTGCACCGAGTTACCCGAAAATTCATACCGAATTGACGAGCCTCCAGGGAAGACCGGCAAGATTCCCTGTCATCCTGCGAATTTTTCAGCAGATTCTTGCGTCGAAGGGTCGGGCGCCTCCGCCCGCTCTTCCATTTCCTCCGACACGGCCTCGGCCTGCAACAGGCCCGGTTGCGGCACCCCGAGGACGCCCATCGCCTGCACCGACCCTGTTTCTTCCGGCCGCTCGGACGAAACCCTGCGGACAACGGCGATTGCGGCGACCACAAGGCTTGTCGCCAGGATGAACAGTTGCAGTCCCCGCCCGTCGATCATCGAAATCAGGTTCGGACCCACCAACATGCCACCGAACTGTCCCAGTTGCAGCAGAAACGCCATCGTTCCGCTTGCAGCCACGATCTGCCCGGGGCTCAGGTGGTCATTGGCGTGCGCCGCCAGCACGGAATACACCGGCAAGGACACCGCCGCGATCACCGAAAAGCCCAGCACGATCCGCGACGGCGCCGTATCCACCGCCATCCAGAGCGCCGCCGCCGCGGTGATCAAGGCCAACCCCATGACCACGAAACGCCGGTCCACGTGGTCCGCAATCCAGCCGACCGGATATTGCACGAACGCCGCCACGATCATCGCGACAACGAGCGCCCCCGACGCCTGCGCGTCGGAAAACCCGCTGCGCAAGGCATAGAGCGGCAGAGCGATGAACCACGAAACCACGCCCCCACCCATGATCACGATTCCCAGCACCGCCATCGGCGACACACGGTATAGTCTGGCCACCGGCATCCGCTCGGGCGCGGTGTACTCCGGGGCACGATTGTTCGACAGGAGCAGCGGCACGAATCCCACCGACAGCAGGATCGAGGCCAACCCGAAGAGCATGTTACCCGTCGGATCGGGCAAGCCCACCATCGCGGTCCCCAGCGCCGGCCCGGCCGTCTGGATGATGAAATAGACCGACAGGATCTGCGCCCGCAGCCGGTTCTCGGCCTTGGCATTCAACCAGCTTTCAGTGATCACGTAGAGACCCGGGAAACAGAACCCCGCCAACAGGCGCATGACACTCCAGCTGACCGGATCACTGGTCAGAAGATGCGCAATCGCGGCGACGGACACCATCGAGGCCAGCGCCGAAAAGACACGGATATGGCCCACCTTCTCGATCAGTCGCGGCGTGATGATCGTACCGGCCAACGCCCCCAGGGGATAGCAGGCCTGCATCATCGCGATGGAAAAATCCGAGAATCCGATTCCCGCCCCGCGAATGGTCAGCAACGTCACCAGCAGCCCGTTGGCCACCATCAGCATCGTCATGCCCAGGAACAGGGCCCAGTTTTCGACCAACGCGCGTCTCATGCGGCCATGCTAATCGGTGGGCGATGCCGTGACCGCGCGTTTGCGACGCATGCAGGTCGTTGTCATCTGCTTGCCATTGTCCGCGCAATTTTATAGCTGGTCTGCGACGTGGTTTCGCAACAATCTGACCAAAGGATCACAAAATGAGTTTCCGCCCGCAACCTCCGGCGCCCGCGCGCCCCAACCGTTGCCAACTCTTCGGACCGGCCTCGAACACCAGCCTGTTCGAGAAGATGGCCAAGTCCAAGGCCGACGTCGTCAACCTCGACCTCGAAGATGCCGTGGCGCCCTCGGACAAGGATCAGGCCCGCAAGAACGCGATCGAGGCGATCAACGACATCGACTGGGGCAAGAAGACCCTCAGCGTGCGCATCAACGGCCTCGACACCCAGTACTGGTACAAGGATGTGGTCGATCTGCTGGAGCAGACCAACGGTCGTCTCGACATGATCATGATCCCCAAGGCCGGCTCGGGTGATGATATCTATGCCGTCGACGCGCTGGTCAGCTCGATCGAGATGGCCATGGGTCATAAGAAGCGCATCGCGTTCGAGTGCATCATCGAAACCGCCATGGGCATCTGCCATGTCGAGGATATCGCCAAGGGCAGCCCCCGGATGGAGGCGATGAGCCTCGGCGCCGCCGACTTCGCCGCCTACATGGGGATGCAGACCACCGGCATCGGCGGCACGCAGGAAAACTACTACATGCACCGCAAGGGCGAGAATTACTGGGTCGATCCGTGGCACTGGGCCACCGCCAAGATCGTCGCCTGCTGCCGCACCCACGGCCTGTTGCCGGTCGACGGCCCGTTCGGCGACTTTTCCGACCCCGAAGGCTTCCGCGCGCAGGCATTGCGTGTCCTGACGCAGGGCATGGTCGGGAAATGGGCGATCCACCCCAGCCAGGTGGAGGCGTGCAACGAGATCTTCACCCCCACCGAGGAAGCCGTCACCGAGGCGCGCGAGATCCTCGAGGCCATGGAAGAAGCCAAGAAAAAGGGCCTTGGGGCGACCACCTACAAGGGCCGCCTGATCGACATCGCCTCGATCAAGCAGGCCGAGGTCATCGTCAAATCGGCAGAAATGATCGAAGACTGACACGTCTTGACGCTCTCAAGGACGGCCTCCGGCAGCACGGGGGCCGTTTTCTTTTGCAAACTGGAAAGACTGACGCAGCTGTGATGCAACTTGCGCAAAAGCCGCGGGACACGGTGTTGCGAATGTGGCTAGGGTCCATGTCAATGACGACAGACCTCGGGGACAGACCATGACCAACTCACCGCTACGGGCCGCCGACGTCCTGGCCCTGCGCCTGTATCAGGCCGGGTGCCGCCATGCGTTCGGTATGCCCGGGGGCGAAGTGCTGACACTCGTCGACGCGCTGGAAAAGGCCGGCATTCGTTTCACCCTGGTCAAGCACGAGAATGCCGGTGGGTTCATTGCCGAAGCCGTGCATCACCGCGACGGCGCACCCGCAATCCTGGTGGCCACCGTCGGACCCGGCGCGATGAACGGGGTCAACGTGGTCGCCAACGCAGAGCAGGATCGCGTGCCGATGATCGTGCTTTCGGGCTGTGTCGATGCCGACGAGGCGCTGACCTATACCCACCAGATCCTCGATCATCGCGCGGTCTTCCGCCCCATCACCAAGGCCACGTTCGAGCTGACCGCCGCGGGCGCCGGTATCATCGCCGACAAGGCCGTCGCCATCGCGACCGAGCCGCGCTGCGGCCCGGTGCATATCGACGTCCCGATCAGCGTGGCGGATGCTCAGGTGCCCGCCGACACGCCGCGTCCGTTGCGTGTGCCAGCGTCGCCGGCCGCGGCCTCCGGCGCCGACGCGGCCCGCGCCCGCGAGGCGCTTGCCACGGCCTCCCGCCCGATCGCCGTAGTCGGCCTCGATGTCCTGCAAGACGGGTCGCACACCGTCCTGCGCGCGTTTCTGGAACAGTTCGGCATACCTTTCGTCACGACCTACAAGGCAAAGGGCGTGCTGCCCGAGGACCACCCGCTTTGCCTTGGCGGTGCGGGCCTGTCGCCGCTTGCGGACACGCATCTGCTGCCGTTGATCGCAAAGGCCGATCTGGTGCTCTGCATCGGATACGACCCCATCGAGATGCGCACGGGCTGGCGCAACGCGTTTGATCCCGCCCGCCAGACGGTGATCGACATCGCCGCCGTGCCGAACACGCATTACATGCACCAGGCCTCCTTGAACTTCGTCGGACATACCGGCGAGACGCTGGAGATGCTGGCCCAGGGCACGCCCGTCGGCGCGACCTGGCCCGACGACGAACCCGCGGCTGCGCGAAAGGCCCTGGCGGGCGCCTTCCCCGATACCGACGAATGGGGCCCTGCCGGCGTCATCGCCGAAACCCGCGCGGTGATGCCCGACGACACGTTGGCCACCGCCGATAGCGGCGCCCATCGCATCCTTCTCAGCCAGATGTGGCGCTGCACCGAACCGCGCGGACTGATCCAGTCCTCGGCGCTTTGCACCATGGGGTGCGCCATCCCGATGGCGATGGGCCTGAAGATTGCCGAGCCCGACAGACCTGTGGTCAGCTTTTCCGGCGATGCCGGATTTCTCATGGTTGCCGGGGAACTGGCAACCGCCGCCGAACTGCGACTGACGCCCGTCTTTCTGGTTTTCGTGGATGCAAGCCTGGCGCTGATCGAGCTGAAGCAGCGCCAGCGGCAGTTGGCCAACAAGGGTGTCGACTTCGCACGACACGATTTCGCGGCGATGGGGCGCGCTTTCGGCGGCGCGGGCCACACGGTGCGCACACGAGCCGAATTGCGCACAGCTCTTCAAGAGGCACTTCGCTGCGACACGTTCAGCGTGATCGCCGCCGAGATCGAGCCGGGGGGCTATGACGGCCGAATCTAGGCGCTTCGGCACCTTTGCCGTGTAACATTTGCTGAAAAATCCGGCGCCAAGACCCGCCTTTCGGGGTAAATCCGCCGAATGGTTCGATTTTTTAGGCGAAATTCCGCATGGGCCCATCAGACACTCTACACGAAGCTTCACCAATACGTTAGCGCAACCGATACCGTTATGTGACTGACTTACCTTTTTGTTAAGCAAGTGCAGCGGGTTGGACTCGCGGCAGCAACGGAAGTGGCAATGAAATTCGATATCTTCGGAACTCCGACCAGCCTGAGTCACGAAAAGGCGGTGCTCGCGTGGAACGACACGATGCTGGGTTTCCTCGCCCATGCCGCCGTGACGCCCGAGCACCTCGGGAAGGTTCTGGAGGTCGCGCCAGGCTTTGCGCACGCCCACGCGCTGAAAGGTCTGTTCTACGTTCTGTTGGGCCGGCGGGAGTTGCTCGAGATCGCGACGGAGGCCTACGTGACCGCACGGGGCGAGCTTGCCCAGAACGACGCCACCGCCCGGGAACGCAAGTATGTCGATGCGCTAGGCGCCTGGCTGGACGGCAGCCCCAGTGGGGCTGTAGCGCTTTTCGAAGATATCCTGCAGACCCATCCCCAGGACGCCTTGGCGATGAAGCTCAGCCACGCGGTGCGCTTCGTACTTGGCGACGCCACCGGGATGCGGCACTCGATCGAGCGGGTCTTGCCCGCCTACGGCACCGACCATGCCGCCCGCGGTTACCTGCTGGGCTGTCATGCCTTCGCCCTCGAGGAAACCGGCGACTACGAAAAGGCCGAGATCGCGGGACGACAGGCGCTCTGGATGGCGCCGGACGACGCCTGGGGCCTGCACGCGGTCGCCCATGTTCACGATATGACTGCGAACTCCCGAAAAGGGCTCGACTGGTTGACGGGGCGCGAGGCTGCCTGGTCGCATTGCAACAACTTTCGGTACCATGTGTGGTGGCACAAGGCCTTGATGCATCTTGACCTCGGGCAGCTGGATACGGTGCTCGATCTCTATGACACCCAGATACGCAACGATCAGACAGACGATTACCGCGACATATCAAACGCGACGTCCCTGTTGATGCGGTTGGAACTGGAAGGCGTGAATGTCGGCGACAGGTGGGAAGAGCTGTCCGATATCTGCGCGACCCGGACAGAGGATGGCTGCCTGATCTTCGCCGACCTGCATTACCTGATGGCCCTGACCGGCGACAGGAAACCCGACGCAACCGCACGCCTGGTGCAACGCATCGCGAAGGACGCCAAGTCGAATTGCGAGATCGGCAGCCGCATGAGCGACCCGGGCGTCGCCGCGGCACAGGGCCTTGAAGCGTTTGGCGAGGCGCGGTTCGACGAGGCGTTTGCCAATCTCGCCCAGGCCCGCGACGGGATGCACCGCGCCGGAGGCAGCCATGCCCAGCGCGATGTGTTCGAACGCATGACAATAGATGCAGGAATCCGCGCCGGGTACTTGGATCAGGCGGAAGCAATCCTAGATGATCGTCAGTCCAAGCGCGCGGGGCGCGAAGACGGATACGCCGCCAACCGTCGCGCGCTTATCGCGTCAGGCCGAACTGCGTATGACTCAACCTCCGTACCGGCCGAATAGACCAAAATCGATTCCCGGATCAGAACAGAAAGACCAAAGCCATGGCGGCAATTTCGCCATCATCCGATTATCAAGAAACTGTCGAGGCCCCAGCTGTCAGTGCGACACCTGCGGCCACGGTGCGTGACCCGCGGCTGGATTTCTTCCGCGGCATTGCGATGTTCATCATCCTTCTGGCGCATACCCCTGGCAACCTTTGGACAAAGTGGATCCCGGCACGCTGGGGATTTTCCGACGCGACCGAGATGTTCGTGTTCTGCTCTGGCATGGCGTCGGCCATCGCCTTCGGCAGACTGTTCCAGACCAAGGGGCTGGCGCTGGGAAGCGCCCGGATCGCCTTTCGCGTCTGGCAGGTCTACTGGGCCCACATAGGTCTTTTCTTCGTCGTCCTGACCTGCATGCTGGCGCTGCCGTACTTGGGCTTTACCCTGCGCGACTACGTCAGTCAGCTGAACCTGCCGCCGTTCCTGGACAACATCGAAGGCAACATGATCGGCCTCATGACGCTGACCTATGTGCCCAACTACTTCGACATCCTGCCGATGTACCTGGCAATCCTCGCGATGATCCCGTTCATGATGGCCCTGTCGCGCCTGCACCCGATGGCAGTCCTGGGCGCAAGCGTCCTGATCTGGTGCACCGCCAATGTCGAGATGCTCGAGCTTTTCAGCGACACGGATGTCACGCCGCTGCAGCTTCCCGCACAGCTCTGGTTTCCGGAGGGCCAGGATGAACGCCCGTGGTTCTTCAACCCGTTCGGCTGGCAGCTGTGTTTCTTTACCGGGTTTGCCTTGATGATCGGCTGGGTGCCGCGTCCGCCGGTCAACATGACCCTGATCGGCATCGCGATTGCGTATGTGCTTTTTTCCTTCGTCTTTTCATCCGTCGGGATGCGCGCCTACGACTGGCAGCCGGCCTGGTGGGCGGATACGATCCGCAGTTGGCAATGGGATACCTACCGCGACTTCGGCGTCCTGCGCAGCAAGACGGAGTTCGGCCTGTTTCGCTATCTGCACATGCTTGCGCTTGGCTATCTCGGATGGGTCGCCGTCGGCGAAGGCGGCAAGTACCTGCGGGTCGGTCAGGTCTGGTCCTGGGTGGTCAACAACATCATCATGAAGGTCGGCCAGCAATCGCTTGCCGTGTTCGTGTTCTCGATGCTGCTCGCCCGGTTCCTGGGGGTATGGCTCGACGAGACGTCGACGCTGGACGGAGATGATCTTGTCCGCAATCCCTGGACCAATGCGTTCGTCAATCTGGTTGGTTTCGGCTTGCTCGTTGCCTGCGCCTACACGGCGGCATGGTTCAAGTCGACGCCGTGGAAACCCCGCAAACCCACAAGGTCGCCGATATGAACCGACTTCTCTCGCTTTCGCGTCGCCAGCTTCTGGGCGGAGTTGCGGCGTCGGCCCTGTGGCCCGTCGCGGCACGTCAAGCTGCCGCCACCGACGAACCCGTGCCGTTCAGCCGCGAGATGGTGATCGAGCTGGCGCGTCAGAGGTCGCAGCAGGATTACACACCGCGTGAAACGGTGCCGGAGGATTGGCGCGCCCTGACCTACGATCAGTATCGCGACATCCGGTTCCCCCGCGACCATGCGCTCTGGGCGGACACGGGTCGGTCCTACAACATAGATTTCTTCGCCCCGGGCCTTTATTTCCCGCGCGCCGTCAAGGTCTTCACGGTCGAAGACGGCATGGCGCACCCGGTGCCGTTCGACCTTGCGATGTTCGACAAGGGGGACCTGGTGCCGGACCTGACCAAGACGGGCGAAAGCCTGGGGTTTTCCGGCATCCGCCTGCGCACCGATTTGGGACACCCCGAGTACAAGACCGAGTTCTGCGTCTTTCAGGGCGCCAGCTACTTCCGAGCCATCGGCATCGGCCAGACCTACGGATTGTCCGGTCGTGGCCTGGCTGTGAACACCGCCGACCCCGAAGGCGAGGAATTCCCCGAGTTCATCCAGTTCTGGCTGGAAGCGCCCGGACCGGACCAGGCAAACATGGTCGTCCATGCGCTGATGGACAGCCCCAGCGTGTCGGGCGCCTATCGCTTCGACATCACGCCCGGACCGGCCAGCGTGATGGAGGTCGAGGCCACGCTTTTTCCGCGTGTCGAATTGAACAATGTCGGCATTGGGCCGTTGACGTCCATGTTCCTCTACGACCAGACCAACCGCAGCCGTTTTGACGATTTCCGCCCCGCCGTGCACGACACCGACGGGCTGCTGATGCTGAACGGCAATGGAGAGATGATCTGGCGGCCCCTCGCCAACCCCTTGCAGCTTCAGGTGTCCAGCTTCGGCGACACGAACCCGCGCGGTTTCGGGCTGATGCAGAGGGCGCGCAAGCTGTCCGATTTCGCGGACCTCGAAGCGCTTTACCACAACAGGCCCGGTCTTTGGGTCGAACCGAAGGGCGACTGGGGGCCCGGTGCCGTCACCCTGGTAGAGATTCCGACCGAAGAAGAGATCTACGACAATATCGTGGCCTATTGGCGTCCTGCAAATCCGATGTCCGCAGGGTCGCAGGTTGACCTGGCCTATCGATTGACCTGGAGTGCCGACGCCCCGGTGCATCGCGATCTTCCAAGGGTTCTGAATACAGCGATGGGTAAGCGGGCCTTCGCCGAAGGCCGCGTCGTCGTTATTGATTTCGAGGACAGCCCGCTATTTGACGAAGGACCGGATGCGATCGACGTTCATACGTTTTCACCGCATGTCGAGGTCAGTGAGGGCGTCCTGCAACGCAACCCGTCGACAGGCGGGCTTCGCCTCGCGTTCAACTTCGAACCGGGCGAACGGCGGCACGTCGAATTGCGCGCGCAATTGCGCAAGGACGGGCAAAACGCCTCCGAGGTGTGGCTTTACAGGTGGACTGCATAATGAACGATCTTCGGATAATGCCGCCGCGCGCGCCCCTGGAGATGCCCGAACAGGACCTAGACGCGATCTATGCCGATCCCAAGGCGCCCCCCGCCCAGCCCGGGGAAAACGTTACGCTGTGGCGCTGCGTCGTCTTCATACCCGCGATTTTCGCGACAATCGGATTTATCTGGATCATGTGGGACTGGCTCGGAGATGCCGGTCTGACGCTGATTGAAGCGACGCTTCTGGGCCTCATGTCGTTCAATGTCTTCTGGCTTTGCCTGACGGTGACGACCGTGACGCTGGGCCTGGGGTCCCTGACCCAGGCGCTGAAACGTCCGGGCCATCCCCGGCCGCTCAAGGTTGCGCTGTTGATGCCGATCTACAACGAGGTGCCGTGGTACGTTCTGGGCAACGCGCGGTCCATGCTTGAAGAGTTGCGCGCACGCGGCGGCCCGCACGACTATGCCATGTTCATCCTCAGCGACACGCGCGACGACGCGATTGCCGAGGCGGAACAGGACAGTATTCGCGCGTTGCAGGCCACGCTGTCGCCGGGGCTGAAGATTTACTACCGGCGCAGGGCCGAAAACACCGATCGTAAGGTCGGCAACATCACGGATTGGGTGCAGAACTGGGGCGCGGACTGGCCCGCGATGCTGGTTCTCGACGCGGACAGCCTGATGTCCGGTCGCGCCATCGGCCGGCTGACCGACGCGTTGGCACAGGATCCCGGTGCAGGATTGATCCAAAGCTGTCCTCAGCTTATCGGCGCCAACACCGTGTTTTCCCGGATGCAGCAATTCGCCAACGGCGTGTACGGAACCGCCCTGGCCGAGGGCCTGGCGCGCTGGACCGGGCAGGAAGGCAACTACTGGGGCCATAACGCGATCATCCGAACCGAGGCCTTTGCGGCCAGTGCGGGCCTGCCGCATCTGCGGTCCTTCACCGGGCGCGATCAACTGATCATGAGCCACGATTTCGTCGAGGCGGGCCTGTTGCGCCGCGCCGGCTGGGGCGTGCGGGTGCTGCCGCGCATCCGTGGTTCGTACGAGGAAACGCCTCCGACGCTGATCGACCATATCCAGCGCGACCGCCGCTGGTGCCAAGGCAACCTGCAACACTTGCGCCTCTTGTCCACGCGCGGGCTGCGCACCGCCTCGCGCTTTCACATGT
The DNA here is from genome assembly GCF_019802205.1 of Roseovarius atlanticus. Classification (GTDB taxonomy): domain Bacteria; phylum Pseudomonadota; class Alphaproteobacteria; order Rhodobacterales; family Rhodobacteraceae; genus Roseovarius; species Roseovarius atlanticus_A. Next base: position 1,025,655 of record NZ_JAHVHQ010000002.1, on the reverse strand, counting down.
TCCACGGCGCGATGAGCTATCTCGCCTCGCCGATCTGGTTCGCTCTGTTGGTCATGTGGGCTTTGATGGGGCAAGGCGGCGACAAGTCGGTGCTGACCTATTTCCGTCCCGACAACCCGCTGATGCCGACCTGGCCCGAGATGACCGAGGCGCGGCACGTGCTGATCATCGCGCTGATGTATTCACTGCTGCTGGCGCCCAAGCTGTTGGGGATTCTCGTGGTGCCTTTGACCCGCTCGCGCTTCGCCGAGTATGGCGGTGCCTGGCGCTTTGCCCTGTCGTTCCTCTCGGAACTGGCGCTTTCGGTGGCCTATGCCCCGATCCTTATGGTGCAGCAGATGATCGCCGTGTTCCGTACGGTCTTCGGCCTGCAAAGCGGGTGGAGCCCACAGCAACGCGAGGGCGGTCGCTACGGTCTTGGCACTCTGCTGATCTGCCATGCCCTGGAAACGGTCAGCGGTGTGCTTCTGGTGGCGGGCATGGCGGCCGGTGTGGTGTCGCTCTGGCTTCTGCCAATCGCCGTCAGCCTCTTGCTTGCAGTGCCGCTTTCGGCGCTGAGTGGCGTTTCGCTGAAAGGTTTGGTGTCCAAGTGGATGGGCACAAAGGAACTGTGGCGCGAACCGCCAATCACCCAGGCGGCGCGGCACTACCGCGCGGAACTGAAGCTGGCGCTGGAGGGCAAGGCATCGAGCCAACAGGCCGCGGAATAGCGCGGCTCAGCCCTCGTAGCTCGTGACCGGAAGTCCGCTGGCAATCCAGCCGGGCCCGGCGCGGGAACCGAGCATACCTTCCGGCACGTTCACGATATTCGTGTAACCTGCATTCACCAGGGCGCGTCCCAACCTGGCGGACCGCACACCTCGTGCACAGATCAAGGCGACCGGCGCGTGTTTCCGCGCGCCCGTCAAACTGTCGAGAGCTGCAATGAAATCGCTGCGGCGCATGTCAATCGGGTGCGCGCCCTGCCCGACGCCGGTCTCACGCCATTCCTCGGGCGTGCGAATATCGACCAGAACGACATCTCCGGCCTGCGCCGCTTCAAAGGCGTCTCGTACGGAAAGCTCCGATCCATCGAAGCGCTGATGTGACGCAACGCGGTATCCCGCGCCGGCAGCGGCCGCCGTAATCAGGCCCGCGCCAATGACGGTCCGTCGCGACATGGTCCGCTTGGGCGTTCCGGGCATCATTTCGTCCTCGCTGATTGCATCCATCATACGCCGCGCGCTGTCACCTGTCATGGGCGAGCCGGCTGGCGTAATGAGATGTTACAGCGCCTTGGTGCGGGCCAACCAGCCAAGGGTCGCCTCCGTGTCGCCTTCCGGTTTGTACTCTGCGCCGAGCGGTCGCTCCCAGCCCAGCGCATCTATCTCACGGAACAGCGCCGCGTAGTCGAGCGTGCCATGGTCAGGCGGGCCGCGATCGGGCACCGCCGCCACCTGGATGTGTCCGACATGCTCGAGCACGTCGTTCAACTGCATCAGAACGTCCTGTCCGAGCCTGCCCACGTGGTAGCAATCGAACATCATCCTGAGGTTCGGCGCGCGCACATCCGCAATCACACGCCGCGCGTGGTCCGGCGATTGAAGAAAATAGCCCGGGGCATCGAACGGGTTGATCGGCTCGATAAGGATCATTCGGTCGCGTGCCCGATCACATGCATATTCCAGGTTGTCGCGAAACGTCTTTTCCGCCGCCTGGCCCTTTGCCGTGCCCGCCATAACATGAACCGCCTCGGCGCCTGCGATCTCGGCGTAGACCAGGGCCGCGTCGATCGCGTCGCGCGCCTCGGCCTCGCGGCCGGGAACGGCGGTCAGACCGAAATCGCCCTTCTCGTGGTCGCCGCGCGTTGTATTCAGCCCCAGAAGCGGCAACCCGGTGGCATCCAACGCAGCACGGAGGCTCTTTGGCGGCGTCTCATGGGGCCAATGGCACTCGACCGCGTCGAACCCGGCCTTCGCCGCGGCATCAATCGCTCGCGGCAGGTCCAGACCCGTCCACAGGAACCCCAAGTTGGCGGAAAAACGTGGCATCGAAGATGTCTCTATCGGCTGTTGCAGTCGAATGCGACCTGCTAGACCGCCAGTATAGATCACTCCTGCGCAGAAGGGAAAACAGCATGAAAGCCGTGATGTTCGAGGCCTTCGGGGCGCGACCGGAAATCGTGACGGTTCCTGACCCGAAACCCGACGCGAAAGGCGTGGTGATCGAGGTCGGCGCAACCGGCGTCTGCCGCAGCGATTGGCACGGCTGGATGGGCCATGATCCCGATATCACCCTGCCGCATGTGCCCGGCCACGAACTTGCGGGGCGCGTCGTCGCCACCGGGCCTGACGTCACCCGCTGGAAGGTGGGAGACCGGGTGACAGTTCCCTTCGTCGGCGGTTGCGGCGCGTGCCCCGAATGCCATGCGGGCCACCAGCAGGTCTGCCACCAACAGTTCCAGCCGGGGTTCACCCATTGGGGCTCGTTCGCTCAGTACGTGGCCATTGCCCAGGCCGATCTGAACCTTGTCGCCCTGCCCGATACCCTGTCCTTCGAGACCGCGGCGAGCCTGGGGTGCCGTTTCGCGACAGCCTTTCGCGCGGTCGTCGACCAGGGACGCACGCGTGCGGGCGAATGGGTTGCGGTGCATGGATGCGGCGGCGTCGGGCTGTCCGCATTGATGATCGCGCGCGCGATCGGCGCGCAAACCGTTGCCATCGACATTACGGACGAGAAACTGTCGCAGGCCAAGGCTTGCGGCGCGACCCACACCGTCAATGCCACCAAGGTTCAGGATGTGGTCAGCGCCGTCCGCGACATCAGCGGCGGCGGCGCGCATGTTTCGCTCGACGCGCTCGGCCATCCCACGACCTTCTTCAACTCCGTCATGAACCTGAGGAAGCGCGGACGGCACGTGCAGGTTGGGTTGCTTCTGGCGGATCAGGCCACGCCCGCCGCCCCTATGGCCCGGGTCATCGGCGACGAGCTGGAAATCCTGGGCAGTCACGGCATGCAGGCACACCGCTATGACGCGATGCTGGCAATGATCCAATCGGGCGTCTTGACCCCGGAAAAACTGATCGGCGATCTCATCACGCTCGAAGCCTCCATCGGTGCTCTCACGGAAATGGACAGCTTTGCCGGCGTCGGCGCCACTGTGATCACTGAATTCTGATCTTTGCCCGCCGCGGCCGGCGCGGTCCGATAGGCGCGACTCCCCGGGTGACAACCTGTGCGCCTTGCTGGCCAAAGCCATTGCGGCGCAAGGTCAATATGATTTTTGAAATGAAAACATGATCTTATATAACTTGACGCGATTACTTGCACTTCTATGTGGTTTATCCGATGGTCTGACCCGACACGGGGATCATGGTTTCCAGGCACCATGACATTCGCGGATCACTCGGGAGGAGACAGTTCTGTGTTCTTGGTGCGTGCCATTGATAGCTTGAATGAAATCGTCGGGAGGATCGTTTCGGTTCTTGCCATCGCTTTCGCCGCAATCATCATCTACGACGTCGTTCTGCGCTACGTGTTCAGCGAACCGACCCGCTGGGCCTTTGATGTCTCGAAACAGTTGTTCGGCTTCTACTTCGTTCTGCTTGGGGGCTACGCCTTGCGGCACAACGCGCATGTCCGGGTCGATATCCTGACGGAACGGTTTGGCTATGGTGCGCAACGCATCATCAGCCTCGTGGGATACGTTGTCTTTTTCTTCCCGTTCGCCTGGGTCTTTCTGACCCGCTCGTGGGAGTTTGCAATGCGCTCCTTCGCGCAGGGTGAAGTGACATACGGCGCCATCCAGATGCCGGTTTATCCGCTGAAGCTGGCGATGTGCGCAGCGGCAGGCCTCTTGCTGCTACAGGGCATCTCGGAAGTCCTCAAGATCATGTTCGACCGGCAGGAGGGCCATCAATGAATCCCGAGTACATCGCGGTATTGATGTTCGGCCTGCTGCTCGCGGGCCTGTTCCTCGGTCATCCTCTGGCATTCGTTCTGGGCGGGACGGCCGTGCTGACTGCGATCATAGCCGGCAAGCCCATGGTTCTGGGCATCGTCATCAACCGCATTTTCGGTGATGTCCTGGACAACTACACGCTTATCGCCATTCCGCTGTTTGTCCTGATGGCTCGGTTTCTTTCGGATTCCGGCGTGACGGACCGAATGTTCGAAACCCTGCGCCTGCTGCTCAGCCAGGTCCGGGGCGGGCTCGCCCTGGCGGTCGTTTTCATCTCGATTCTTCTGGCCGCCACCACGGGCATCATCGGAGCCTCGATCACGGTGATGGGCGTCATGGCCCTGCGTCCAATGCTTCAATACGGGTATGCACCTTCGCTGACGGCCGGGGTTATTGCCGCCTCGGGCTGTCTCGGCATCCTCATTCCGCCGTCGATCATGCTGATCCTGATGGCCAGCTATTCACCCCTTTCCGTTGGCGAGCTGTTTGCAGGTTCCATGATTCCCGGTGTCCTTCTCGGGTTGAGCTATGCGGTCTACGTCTACATCATTTCCGTCCTGCGACCGGATCTTGCCCCGGCGGTAGAGCCCGACGAGAAGGTCGAGCGCTCGACCCTTCTTCGGATGCTGCTGGTCGAGGCGCTGCCGCCGCTGGTCCTGATCTTCGGCATCCTCGGCTCTCTTCTGGCGGGGATCGCCACGGCAACCGAAGCGTCGGCAATCGGCGCCGCCCTGGCCCTTCTCATCGTGATCGCGCGGGGCCGGTTCCAGCTTGGCAGCTTCTACGGCGCGATGCTTGAAACCGGGCGTACCTCTGCGATGATCCTGTTCATCGTGGTCGGGGCGACGGCGTTTACCGGCGTCTTCAACATCACCGGCGGCTTGCGCGCGACGCAGGAGATCATTCGCACCCTCGACATGGAACCCTGGATTCTGATCACAATGATGATGGTGATCGTGTTCATCCTTGGCGCATTCCTCGACTGGACCGGGATCGTGCTGCTGTCCTTTCCGATCTTTCTGCCGATCATCCAGGAAATGCCCGATGTGAACCTGCTGTGGTTCGTCGTCCTGATGGCGGTCGTTCTGCAGACCTCGTTCCTGACCCCGCCATTCGGATATGCGCTGTTCTACCTCAGGGCCATTGCGCCACCGGAGCTTCGCACCGGCTCGATCATCAGCGGCGTCTTGCCGTTCATCGCCCTGATCGTCGTGATGTGCGTGCTGGTGGCCGTGTTCCCGGCACTGGTCACGTGGCTGCCCGACGTCATTTACACTCAGTAAACCAAACCATGGAAAAGGGAGATACCATGACTACCAAGGCATTCGCACTTGCGGCCGCCGCCGCGACGGCGCTGGCCGGACAGGCCACGGCGCAGGAAAACTGGACGATGACCACCACGTGGCCGTCCTCCCTGGAACTGATCGAGACCGACAAGCATTTTGTCGACCTCGCCAACAAGCTGACCCAAGGGGAACTGACAATCGAGTTCTTCGAGGGCGGCGCGCTTGTGCCGTCGGGCGAGGTGTTCGGCGCGGTGGAATCGGGAACCATTCAGGCCGGCGCCGATTGGCCAGGCTACTGGGCGGGCCGCGATGCGGCATTCTCTCCGCTGGCCACCACGCCCAGCCTGTTCAACGCGGTGGACTACGTGAACTGGATTCAACAATGGGGCGGCGCCGAGCTCTATAACGAGATCTACGGCCAGTTTAACATGGTCTACCTGCCCTATGGCGTGACCAACAACGAATCCGGCTTCCGCACCAACGAGCCGATCGTCACGCTGGAAGACCTGCAAGGCAAGCGTCTGCGGCTTTCCGGCCTCGAGCAGGGCAAATTGCTGGAGCGTCTGGGCGGCAACCAGGTATCGATGGCCGGTGGCGAAATCTACCAGTCGCTCGAGCGCGGCGTGATCGACGGTGCTGAATTCTCGACACCCAACGTCGATTGGTCCGGCGGCTTTCAACAGGTGACCCAGTATTGGGCGACGCCCGGCTGGCACCAGTCTGCTTCGGTCTTTGGCGTGATGATCAACAAATCGGCCTGGGACGCGCTTAGCCCCGAGACCCAGGAGAAACTGCAGATCGCGGCGGACGCCACCCTGCTGTGGTCGCTGGCCTTCACCGAAAAGCGCGCAACCGAAGCCTATGCCAAGTTCGACGACGCGGTCGAGATCAACCGCTATGACGACGCGACCCTGGAGAAAGTCCAGGAGATGGCCAACGAAGTCATCGTCGAGACCGCGTGCGAAAACCCGAACTCGGCCAAGGTCTATCTCAGCATGGTCCAGTACCTGGAGGACTACGCCCAGTGGCGCGATGCCTCCGCGCCGTTCAACCTCGGGCGCACACCCAACGGTCCGGACGTGGCTGCACTGCAAGACTGCGCAGGCTGACCGCCTGAACCAGACTGAACGGAATGCCCGCTGCCCGGCGGGCATTCCCAGCGCTGCGAAGCGAGAGGTCGCGACCGTGGCAACCCATTCAGCCGTTCATTTTCGAAGACCGTTTCAATCTTAGTCCTGAGCGCCACGCCAATCTCCCCTCTCACCACGGAAATTGCTATCCAATGGCGCTGGCACGCCCAAGTTGGTTCCGCTCCCCGCGCTCGCTGTACTCTAAGCCCAGCCCAAAGGTTCTTATTCGAGCCGGGACATTTTTGCTAAACCTTGCCGGTTAGGCGCATGAACTCGTGCATCATGTCGCCGAGCTTGCCGCAATATTCCGGGTCTTCGGAGGAATACTCGTCGACCACTTCCAGCGACTTGGCGCGCAGCTGGGACATTACGTCGTCGGACACGCGCGAGATGTTCTTGTTCATCTCGCCGGTGAAGGTGTCCATGCAGGTAAAGTCGGCGAAGCGGAAATGGGCGCTGGCCTTGGCGCTCATGGCGCGCACGGCGCTATGGATAATCCGCTTGTGGTCCTCGCCCAGCTTGTTCCACTGCTCCTGCCCGACGATAAACTCGCCGTTCGAGTGGCTCAGGAAGTCGGGCGTCACGATGTAGTCAGTCACTTCCTGCAAGTTCATGCCCCACCCGGTCGAGACACAGCCCCAGTGGGCTCCGTCGACAACGCCAGTCTGGAGGCTCTGGTAGAGCTCGCCGCCCGGAATGAAGACCGGCGTTGAGCCCATCTTCTCGAAGACGCGGCCCGGCGTTCCGGTGGAGCGGATCTTGAAGCCACTGAAGTCTTCGGCCTTCTCGATCGGTTTCTTGGAGTAGACGGCGAGCCCCGCAAAAGAGATCGGACCGGCCTGGTAGATGCCGAACTGGCCATAGGCGGCGCGAATGATTTCCAGCGCACCCATGTCGTAGAAAAACATCTGCATTTCTTCGTGGTTTTCCCACGTGGCGAGATTGCCGTTCAGGTGGCCGGCGGCGGGAATGCGACCGATCCAGTAACCGGGAAAGATGAAGGCCGCGTCGAGCAACCCGCGGCGCAGGGCCCCAAGGATCTCGTTGGTGGGCGTCACGGTGTTGGCCTGCAGCGCCTCGATTTGGATCTCGCCATCTGTCGCCTCGGTGATCCAGCGGCCGAACTCGGCATAGATAGAGTCGAAATACTCGATCCCGGGCGTCCAGTGGCTCTGCATCCGCCAGGTGATCTGTTCCTGCGCCAGCACGGGCGGGGCGGCCAGCGCGGTTGCTCCCGCGGCCAGCGCACCGCGGGTCAGAATTTGCCGCCTGTTGACCCCATGGTTGGTCTTAGTCATCTCTTGGTCTCCTCCTTGTTAACTCGGTGGCCTCGCCCTGCGCGCCGCGCGGGAGGCCGTGTCAGTTCATGAAGGCCGTTAGGCCGATCAGGATCTCAGGAATGGCCAGCAGTACCGCGCCGGTCAGCAGCATGATCGCCAGGAAGGGCATCACCGAGCCGTAGATCTTGGTGATGGGCGTGTTGGGGCTGAGACTCTTCAGGTAGAAGAGGTTGTAGCCGAATGGCGGCGTGACGTAGCCAATGCAGAGATTGAGCTGGAAGATTACGCAGAACCAGATCGGGTCGAAGCCGAGCTCCTTCACGATCGGGAAAAAGATCGGCAGGGTCAGCAGGATGATCCCGATCGGATCAAGGAACATGCCCAGCAGAAGCGCGACCAGCTGCATCAGGATAATCATCATCCACGGGCTCAGGCTGGCCTCGCGCAACAGGTCGAGCATGAAGGTGATGCCCCCGCCGCTGGAATAGATCGAGACGAAGGCGCCGGCGCCGAAGATGATCCAAAGCACCATGCCAGTCACAGCCGCGGTGTCGTAGCTGACCTCCTTCAGGAAGGTGAGGCTGAGCTCGCCCCGCAGCCAGACCGAGATGAGAACGGCGGCGACGCCCACGGCGGCGGCCTCGGTGGGGGTGGCGATTCCGAAAAAGATCGACAGCAGCACCGAGAGCACGATGAGCAGCGGCAGAAGCACGGACTTGAGCGCGCCGAGCTTCTCGCGGAGCGGGGCGGCGACCTCGGCCGAGGGCGCGAGTTCGGGGCGCAGGTTGGCGCGGATCGCGATGTAGAGGATGAAGGCGGCGAGGATGAAGAGCCCCGCGATCAGCCCGCCGAAGAAGAGTTTGCCCACCGAGAGCCCGGTCATCATGCCGATGATGATGAGCGTGATTGATGGCGGGATCAGGATGCCCAGCGTGCCCGAGGCGCCGATGGTGCCCAGCACGAACCCGTCATCGTAACCGTGGCGCTTCATGGCCGGGATGCCGACCAGGCCGGTAGTGATGGTGGAAGCCGAGCAGTTGCCTGTCATGGCCGAGAGAACGGCGGCAAAGCCCGAGGTGCCCACTAGCAACCCGCCATTTACCCGGCCCGACCACAGGTAGAACGCGCGGTACAGATCATCGGCGATTTTCGAACGACCGAGGGCGATGCCGATGGCGATAAAAAGCGGAATGGCCGAGAGCAGGATCGACCACATGTTGCCGAAGGTGCTCGACACCACCGAGTAGAAGCCCTGCGGGCCGCTCATGAGGTAGGAGAAGATCACCGCGATGCCGCCCATCGCGAAGGACAGCGACACGCCGAGCAGGATCGCGGCGATGAGCATGCCGAACATGCCGATGGTGAGAAGCTCAGGGCTCATTGGCAAGACCTCCGGGTTGGGCGAGCGCCGGGTTGGCGGTGGCCGCGAGAGAGCGGATCAGCCCGGCCAGCGCCTGAAGCGAGATCAGGCCGGCGGCGACCACCAGGCAGAGCTTCACCGGCCAGAGCGGATGGGCGAGGGCGCTGTCGTCCTTCTCGTTCCAGAGCAGGGCTTCCTGGAAGAAGTTCCAGCCCTCGTAGGTGAGGGCCAGGCACCAGATGAGGAGGAAGGCATAGTTGAGTGCGTCGAGCAGAGCCCGACCGCGCGGCCCCCGGTTGACGAGGAATACATCAACCCGGACATGGCCGCTCTTGAGCAGCGTATAGGCGCCGACCAGGATGAAGTAACAGGCGAAGATCCTTTGGGTGTAGCCGTGCGCCCAGATCGTCGGCTGACCGAAGGCATAGCGCGAGATCACCTCAAACACGAGGAGCGCGGCACCGATCCAGACAGCGAAACTTACAGTCCGACCGAGCAACAGGTTAATCCTGTCGATCCAAATCAAGTACCTCATTTCTCCTCCCAGACTCAAAACCGAAGCAATTTGCCTGTTTCGGAGATGAATACGCTCTTTGAGATTAGCTTTTCGAAAAGAAAACAACTTGTCAAATACTAATTACGATGGCAAATTAGATAAACAATATTGAATTTCAGGGATCAAAAATGGCGGCGAGCACGAAACGGGCCGGGTCTTACAATGTGGCGACGCGCGGCAAACTGCTGGATTCAGCGGAGGAGCTGTTCGCCGCCCGGAGCCACGAGGCCGTGACGCTCAAGGAGATCGCCGCGCTGGCCGAGGCCAACGTGGGTCAGATCGTCTACCACTTTGGCCAGAAGGATGCTCTGATCAAGGAGGTTATCCTGCGTAGGGCAGGGCTTATCAGCGCGGAACGGTTGCAGTTGCTGGATGCCTACGAGCGGCTCGTCGGGCAGGAGAACGTTGCGCTGGAGCCGTTGGTGCGGGCGTTCATCGACCCCTACCTGGCCAAGCTGAAGGGCGAAGAGGCCGGCTGGCGCAACTGGGCGCTCTTCATCGGGCGTAACGTATGGGACAAGACCCTGTCGGAGACCATCGCCGAGGCCTTCAATCCGGCGGCGAGCCGTTACATCGAAGCCTTCCGCCGGGCCTTGCCGTCGCTGACGCGGGTTGATGGTGCGCGCGCCTTCCAGCTGCTCCTGGCGGGCATCTACGGTTCTACCACCAACGATTCGCGGATCAACAGCCTGCTGGGAGACGAAGGCCTGTCGCGCGATTACGACGGCTACCAGGAGGTTCTGATCCCCTTCGTCGTGGGCGGGATCCAGGCGATCGGAGACATGAGGGAACGCGCCAGCTGAGAAGCCGGCACGCCGGGGAGGAAGACATGACATTCGAGACCATCACAATCGACCGGCAGGGGCCGGTATGGCTGCTGACGCTCAACCGTCCGCAGAGGCTCAACTCGATGAGCCAGGCGATGCTGGGCGAGCTCAAGGAGGCCTGCGACCGGATGGAGGCCGATCCGGAGTGCCGGGTGGTCGTGGTGACGGGCGCGGGCAAGGCCTTTACCCCGGGGTTCGACCTGCAGGACCAGGCGGCGAACACGCCGGTTGGCCGCGAGGCATGGCAGCCGGTGCTGCAGCGGGACTTCGACAACGTGATCCGGTTCTGGACCCTTTCCAAGCCGACCATCGCCGCGGTAAACGGCCCGGCGCTGGCCGGCGGCTGCGAGCTGGCCATGGCCTGCGACATCACCATCGCCGGCGAATCGGCCACCTTCGGCGAGCCGGAGGTGAAGTTCGGAGCGGGTATCGTCGTGATGCTCCTGCCCTGGATTGTCGGCCCCAAGAAGGCCAAGGAGATCGCCTTTCTTGGAAGGGACCAGCTCACCGCCGAAGAGGCCTGTGAGATCGGTATGGTCAACCAGGTCGTGCCTGATGACGAGGTTCTGACGACCGCGCTCGCCATGGCACGGGCGGTTGCCGTGGTCGACCCGATGGTCATGCGGCGCACCAAGCAGCAGATCAACGAGACCATGGAGATCGCGGGAATGGGCAGGGCGCTTGACCGATCACTCGAAATCGACCTCGAGCTCGAGGCCGAGGGCAGCGACGACAAGAAGGCCTTCTTGAACGAATTGCGCGAAGGCGGCCTTCGCGGAGCGTTGGCATGGCGCGATCGGAGGTTCGACGTATGACGTCTGAAACAGCCGCTGCACCGGCACCGGATTTCTACACCATGATCCTCTCGGCGGTTGACGGCGCCGTGGTTGATGACGTGGGGCGGCTGCCGATGTCCGACCTTCAGCACATTGCGCACTCAACCTCCCGACGTCTCACGGCGGCGGGCCTTAAACCGGCCGAACCTGTGCTGATCCCGGTCAGCAGCCGCGCCGAGGACGTTGCCGCGATTCTCGGCGCGATTGGGGCCGGTGCGGTTGCCGTTCCACTGCACCACCGCGCCCACACCGATACGGTGCAACACATCCAGGAAGTTACCGGAGCCCGTTTTGCGCTTGAGACCAAATCCGACACACAGCGTGCAGCTCCCGGACTCTGCGTCTCGGACCAAGCAGCACCTGCCCCTCGGCCCTTGCTCGATGGGGCAGCGATGGTCACCTTCACCTCGGGTTCGACGGGCAAACCCAAGGGTGTGGTGCTGTCCCGCACGCGCATCTCAGGCAAATTCCAAGCCATCCGTACTGCGCTTGCCATGCCCGCGTCGCCGGTCGCCGCGGTGCCGCTCCAGTTGCAATTCAGTTTCGGTCAGTGGGCCACGTTCATTCCCTTGATGCAGGGCGGCACTGTTCACATGACCGGACGATACTCCAACGACTGGATGGCGAACCTCATCCGCTCGGAACAACTGACTTACATGGCAGCCGTGCCGACGATGCTGCGGATGCTGGTCGGCACCACGCCCGGGAATCAGGCCATCGAAATCCTGACCGGGGGGGAGGCTGTTAGCGCCCATTTGCGCCGGCTCATCTTCTGTGATTGGCCGCGTGCTACGATTCACAGCCTGTTCGGGTTGACCGAGACCGGGACTTGCGACCTCTTACGCACGGATCGCAGCTTTGATGACGACCGCGAGAGCATCGGTTATCCAACCCCGGGCGTTGCCGTTGCTGTGGATCCCGAGACGGGTGAACTGGTCATCAAGAGCCCCTTTGGGATGCTCGGGTATCTCGACATGCCCGACGTCACGGATACCACTCTGCGAAATGGCTGGCTGAAGACCGGGGACAAAGCCGAAATTCTTGCCGATGGCGAAGTCGTGCTTTCCGGGCGTCTGAAGGAGCTCATCAATCGCGGCGGCAACAAGGTCTCGCCGCTCGAGGTTGAAGCAGTCTTTGCCGAACACCCGGACATCTCGGCAACATTGGTCACCGGGGTGCCCGACAGCCGCCTCGGCGAAGCGATCCACTTGATGGTGGTCCTGCAGGGCGACAGATCTCTCACGTGCAACGATCTGATTAACTGGGCTCGCCCGCGGACCGAGCGGTTCAAATTACCCGACACCATACATTTCGCTTCTGCCCTGCCTCTTGGTCAGACAGGCAAAGCCGATCGCGCGGCCATGCGACGCGAAATTCTGGAACGGAGCTGAACGCAGTGGCGCAATATCGATCGGCGCCCGGCATCCGGGGAAACGTCACCCTGCTGGTACTGGCCGAGATCGGGGCCATGTCGCTCTGGTTCGTCTCCGCAGCCATCCTCCCGGAACTGACCCGCGAGGTCTCGCTTGCCCCTTGGCGTGCCGGGCTATTGTCGACGGCGGTGCAGATCGGCTTCGTGCTGGGAGCGCTTGTACTCGCAGTCCACGGCACCTCCGACCGCTTCGATCCGCGACGCGTTTTCGCCATATGCGCGTTGATCGCCGCGCTATCCACTGTGGTCCTGACCGTTCTGCCGATCGGCAGCCTCAGTCAGATCGTGGCCCGCGCGATAACCGGCTTCTGCCTCGCCGGCGTCTATCCCGTTGGCATGAAGATCGCCGTCGGCTGGACACTGCGCCGGCGCGGCCTGATCGTCGGTATCCTCGTTGGAGCCCTCACGCTCGGTTCCGCCGCCCCGCACGGTTTGGCGCTGATGGGCGGCGCGGACTGGAGGGTCACCGTGATCTTGGCAGCAAGCCTTTCAGCCACCGGCGCCGGGCTCGTTCTCTTCATGCGGCTCGGTCCCCATCACGCTATCGCTTCGACAGGTTTCGACGCGTCAGCACTGATGCTGGCCTGGCGCAGCCGCCCGGTGCGGCTCGCCTTTGCAGGCTACCTCTGCCATATGTGGGAACTCTATGCCTTCTGGGCCTGGATCGCCGCAGCGCTTGCGGCTTCTTTCCACCTGTCCGGACTCGCCGATCCCGAACACGCGGCCCGGCTGGTCGCATTTTTCGCCATCGCCCTTGGCGGAGCATTTTGCGTTCCGGCTGGCGCCATGGCCGACCGCATCGGCAAGGCGCGTGTCGCCGGCGGCTGCATGGCACTGAGCGGGGCATTTGCCATTGCGACGGCGCTCAGTTTCGGCGGGCCGGCTTGGATCACGGCTGCCGTGGCGATCCTCTGGGGGATCGCGGTCATCCCGGATAGCGCGCAATTCTCGGCGCTTGTCGCGGATTCCGCACCTTCTGATCGTGCCGGCAGCCTGATGACCTTCCAGACCGCGCTCGGCTTCCTTCTGACAGCCTTCACCATCCAGATTTCACCGATCCTGGCCCAGGCCTTCGGGTGGCCCATTGTCTTGGCCGCCTTCGGCATCGGCCCCCTCATCGGAGTCGACGCCATGCGCCGCCTCGCCCATCTTCGCCGCACATCACCGGATCGCTGAAAACGAAAGGAAGATCGGCATGACTGGCAAGTTCAAGGTGTTTGTCATCACGCAGGACAAGGCCACCAAGACCCAGGCCAAAGGCTGACAGCACTTCAGCGCGGTCGAGCTCATGGAAGGCGATGTGACCATTCGCGTACGTTGCATCACGATGAAATACGACGACGCGCTGGCATCACCGGCAAGAGACCTGTCGTCCCCCACTTCCCGATGATCTGGGGCATCGACCTAGCCGGCGAGGTTCTGTCCTCGGACAACGACAGGTTCAAACCTGTGATGCCGTGATCCTTGATGGCTGGGTGACGGGGAAACACGTGTGGGGGCGTTGTCAGCTTGTTCTATTGCGCTGTGACAAGCACCGGCGCCATCATCATGCGGTGATTTCAGCAGCGTATTTGTTCCACAGACTGAACGCAGCAGCCCGGCCGTGGCGATAGGATACTGCGTCATGATGGTCAGCGCGAAGCTTTACGAACGTGGTGCCAGCGTCGGTCAGATTCTTGCATTCCTGATCGCCCCCTTGCCGTCGCGGCACAAGGGCGCGCAGGCCGGGTGAAGCCGAACCCGAACCGCGTCGAGCTTGCCGCCGACTTCCACGTCTGGCGCGAGGCAAAGACGGGCCTGCGCGCCAAGCGCCATGACATGGTGTTCGCCCGCGATGTCGCCACACTCCGTCACGGCAAGCCGCATGATACTGCGCTGGCTGTTCTTCGGCTTGGTGCTGGCCGCGTTGGTCCAGTCGGCCGCGCCGCCTGAGTCAACAAACACCCTTGCTGACGGAATATTTTCCGAGTAAAATAGTCAGAAATTCATGGCGCGCTATGACCTTAGCACTCAGCATCCCGAAAGATAATTGGCGGTTCACCAACAACTTCTCTTACAATCCTTGTAGGGAGATTTTCTTTGGCGGATACGATAAAGTTTACACCGAAGACACTCTGATCGAAGTGGTTGAGCCTGCGGGTCTGTTCATTGGGTTGATGCTCTCAGGTAGTCCAACGTCCATACAAATGGACGGAGTGGGAGAGATAGAAATCCCGGTTGGGCGGCCGGTCGTTCTTGCCTTTTCAGAGGAAACACTCTGCACAAACAAATACAATTCCGGTGATTTTTGCGCCGGAGTCGGGCTTCACATCAAGTTTTGTTCGCACCCTGAAACACGAGGCAGGTCCTTCGGAAAGGCTATTTCCTACTTGGAAAAGCGCTTTGGAGGGCAGGCCGACCTAGAGATACTCCCACGATCTTCCGAATTGCTCAAGTTGGCTGAACAGGCGTTTCGGATACCAAATACAGCCGGTTTCTACGAACTGGAGATCGAAGCGGTGCTTCTCAGTTTTCTAGCAGTATTATGCCAAATTGCAGAAGAATCTCATCAATACAAAGGCCTGAACAGCCTAACACTCCGTGAGCGAAAACGGGTCAAATCAGTCATAGAATTTCTTCGCGAAAATCTTGAACACACACCTTCCCTGAATGACCTGGCGCAATTGACCGGAGTGAACCCCGGCACGTTGGCCGACAACTTCAAAACCGCTTACGGCAAGACGATATTTGCATACTATCGCGATCTTCGCCTGCAAACTGCGCAAAGCATACTTAGAAGTGAAAGAACATCAGTCACAGAAGCGGGGATGAGAGTAGGCTACTCAAGCTCTGCGGCGTTTTCGACCGCCTACCGCAAGCAGTTCGGTCGCGCGCCAAGCCAGGAAATCCAGGAAAAAATGTGATTTCGATAAAGTCTAACATGATCGCGAAAAAGCGAACCTGCCTGTAAGTTGGTACCTCCCTCAGGAAACGAGACAGTGACCCGCAAGGGTCTCGGTATCCTATGGGACAAACCTATGAAAACTTTCGCCTTTCGATCCATTGCAACCGGCATACTCGTTGCCGGGCCCACGACGCTCGTCGCTCAGGAAACAGTGTTAGAGCTCGGAACAATTCACATCTATGCAGACCGACGTGGCGAGGATGTCAAAGAGCAGCCCCGTGCCGTGAGTATTCTGAACGAGCAGGACCTCGACACCTCTCCAACCGAGCCCGGCGCCGGTATCGCCCGCAACGCACCCGGCCTCACATTCTCTGGCTTCGGCCAGCCTGGAACCGATTTCCTCAATATTCGCGGCGTTGGACCTTTAGGGTACCCTCTCAGCGCGACTGACCACACAGTGGCTTACTCAGTGAACGAGGTGCCTACTTCAACCTTTGGATTTTCTCCAAGCCTTTTCGATATGGAGCAGGTCGAAGTCGTGCGAGGTCCGCAAGGCACCTTGTTCGGGCGCAACGCCCTCGCCGGAGGGGTCAATTTCAGACCGAAAGGAGCCGACGGTACACGCGAACGACATCTTACCTTCGAAGCGGGTAGTGACGGGCAGCTCATCGCAGATGTCGCCGCGGGAGGTTGGCTTGTCGAAGATCGTCTGGCCGGGCGTGTCGCCATGCGGTTCCAGGACTTCGATGGAGATGTATCCAACACCATCGCCGGAGGCACGGAAGGTGGCGCATCCTTGTCCGCCGCACGCGTGTCCTTGACCGGCTATACTTATTCAGGATGGACATTGAGTGCCATGTTTCAGGCTGACCGTCGAGAAAGCCACAACTCATACCTGCTTTACCACGAGCACCCCAATTTTCCCGAGGCAGGAGGTGCGAGACTCCCGACACATAGCAGAGAGAACCGACAGGTTATCCTGAGCGCGGAACGCGACTTCGACACCTTTAGCTTCACGTCACTCACAGGTTTTCAACGCCAGGACGTGACAGGCGACGTGGCCGGGACCGATGCCTACACCTTCGCGGCACTTTACGGTTTACCCTCCGGCAATTTCTCCGATCCGTCCACAGACTATTTTCTGACAAACGAAACTGAAGAAATATTCAGCCAAGAGTTTCGTTTGTCCTCTCTCGGCGAAGGTGAATTGTCCTGGACCTTGGGGGCAAACTACTTTCTTTCCGACTACGATGGACAACGGGACGCGGTCAGCGCTTCTCAACCCACATCGAATGGCGTCACCAACGTTGATATTGAAACAGAATCCTGGTCCGTCTTCGCAGATGGAACATGGGCCTTGTCAGATCGTTTGCGGCTGTCCGGCGGTATTCGCCATGGATGGGAAGCTCAATCGGTCAACGGAAAATACGTATCCAATGGTTTTCCGGGTACCTTGCCGTCATATGATCAATACGACCGGATAGAGGATCACTACACGACAGGTCGGGTTGGCTTGTCATACGATTTCACCGATGCGGCGACAGGGTATGTTTCGTGGTCGACCGGGTATGCCGGTGGTGGATATGAAAAACTGCTTGTAGGGTCAGCAACCGGCGTTCCGACAGCACCGTTCGAAGCCGCATCGATCAGAACATTGGAAGCCGGTCTTAAATTCGCGTCTCTGGACGACAGAGCAGATTTCAATCTCGCATTGTTTCATAACGACGTCAAAAATGGACAGATGTTCGATTATGAATTCCAAGGTGGTCAGGTTTTCTACACCTTTACCAATCAGGATTACCGCAGCTACGGATTGGAATTTGACGGAAGCTACCGTGTGACCAATGCGTTGAGGCTGCGCGGGTCTCTGAGCTTGCTCGACAGTGAAATGTTCAATGTCTCGGCCAGCACAAACACTGGCGCACAGAACGGCAACCAGGTGCCCCTGTCTCCTGGCGTTTCAGCAACCCTCGGTTTTGACTATGATATCTCCGGAGCAGCCGTTGGTATCACCGGCGACATTCGGCTTTCCTCCGATTGGTCGCATGTGGGAGCGCGCAAGGCCGATATAAGCAACACCTTCGACCTTCCCGCCCATGACATCGTAAACGCCCGGCTATCATGGCTGCGCGGAACTGCCACGTACTATGCTTTTGCAAACAATCTGCTGGATGAGCGCCCCGTGCACTTCAGTTCGCAATACACACCGAGCGTGCACACCGCATCGGTCGGCACCGGGCGTGTCGTTGGTCTGGGCGTGAGCATGGATTTCTGATGTGACGCGAACGACTTATCTCGGCGTTCTGGTGATCTCCGCAATTGTCGGATTGCCAGCCGCATTCTTCACGATTGTTCTACCGGCGCAAATGCGTGACGGCGGAGCGTCGCTCACTGAGATTGGGCTCGTCTACATCGTTTGGTTGCCCTCTGCGTTGAAATGGCTTTGGGCACCATTCATCGAAAGACTGGCGGTGTCGTTCCGAACGCGCACACGCGCAATCTGGTTGCTGTCTTTCTTCCTGGCGATTTGCTTTCTGCTGGTGGCACCGCTGACGGAACGCATGGCGACCGGATACCTGGTGACACTTGCTGCGCTTTGTGCCGCGGTTACGCTCAGCCTTCAGCTTTTGTATGCCGGTTGGGCAATGCAGGCCCTGGGCGAAGAGCAACGTGGGCGCGCGAACGGAACCGCCGCCGGCGGTATGCTTCTGGGGGGAATTGTCGGGGCTGCTGCGCTGCCACTCATCGCGGCGTCGCTCGGCTGGTGGATCACGGTTCTGGCCACCAGCGCCGGATTGGCATGCGCTGGTCTGTCGGGCGGGCTTCTTAAAGATACGGCGGGCCAATCAGGGCCCGCGGCTGCCCCTGCATTCGCAAAGGGCCTCAGCGTGTTGTGGAATGCGCCGCTTGTCCTTTGTCTGCTTCTGACCGCTGCCGCCAGCGGCGCCGACGTTACCCTTCCGGCACGGCTGGTGGATGCCGGGATGTCGCCAGAGCGTGTTGGGCTGATCATGGGAAGCATCGCCATGACGCTCATGGTGCCAGCCTCGTTTCTTTCAGGTTGGCTCGTGTCCAAATTCGATATCGGGCTGTGTGTCCTGACCTGCGGCATTCTCAAATGCATGGTGCTTTTTGCGCTTGGCTTTGCGCCGGTTCAATCAGAAGGCCAAGTTGTGGCATTGTCGGTTGCCGATTTTGTACTGGCTGGCGCTTTCACGGTTCTGATTTGGCAGTTCTACATGAAACAAAGCCAGAGATCGGCACCCGTGGCGTCCTATGCGGTGCTGACCTCTCTGGACGCCTTGATCCGATTTTGCAGCGCCACAGGTGCCGGTTTCTTTGCTGAACAGGCGGGCTATCGCCCGCTGTTTTTCTCGGCTGGGCTCATCACACTGATGTCTGGACTGGCGATCGCATTTTTCACAGCGAGAAAGAAACCAGAACGATGCGCAACACCCCGGGATGATCCGTTTGCACAAAAGATGCGGGACCTTCCCTGAAAATCGCGGGTGACCCCCTCACCCCCACGAAAACGGACCATGCAAAAAATGCTGATGACCTCCGACGCCGAACACCACCCATCATCCCGTGAACCGTTTGTCGCAACCGGGTTCGAACGGGTCCAATCTGCCTTCCATGACATTCAAGGCAGGCCCGAAGAGTTGGGGAGCGCACTTTGTGTCTACAAGGATGGAAAGCCCGTTCTGAATATTTGGGGGGGTGTATCATCATCTGACCGGAAGGGGCCATGGCAGAGCGATACCGTGGTCAGTTTGTTCTCGGCAGGCAAGGCCCTGACGGCGCTTTGCCTGCTGCACCTCGCGGATAAAGGGGTTGTCGACCTTGATGATCCGGTCGTGACATACTGGCCGGAATTCGCCCGTGCTGACGCCCGTCGCAAGTCCAGGGTGACTCTCAGCCATCTTCTGCATCATAGCGCAGGTCTGCCAGCGTCGAGAACATCCCGGTACGGAGACGTCTGGGATTGGGAAAGAATGGTGAGCAGCCTGGAGAAAGCGTCGCTACTTTGGCCAGCCGGCGAACATACGGCCTATCATGCGGTGACATTTGGGCATCTGGTCGGGGAAGTGATCAGGCGGGTCTCCGGGCAAATGCCGTCTGAATATTTTGCAGATCACTTCGCCACCCCCCTCGGCCTGGACCTTGCCACCCGTCTGATGCCCCACCAGAAGGACCGTCTGGCAACTTGCGACAGCTATAGCCGCTGGACCCGGCTCCGAACCGCGTTTTTTGCCTCCGTGCTCCCACGTATGGGCGGATGGCACGCCCAGTATCTCCGCCCCTGCAGCAGCGACTACCACCCAAACAGTGCACGCTGGCAAAACGCTGAAGCGCCCGCGATCACCGGGTTTGGCACTGCCGAAGGCTTGGCGCGCCTCTACGCGATGCTGGCGGGGGGAGGGGCTCTCGATGGCGTGCGTGTCTTTTCGAAGGAGATGATAGCTCGCATTGCAAATGAACGGCCTGCCGCGGTTCCGGATCTTGGAATCCGGCACGATGTCCGTGTCGGGCACGGGATGTACTTTAATCTTGGTCCGATGGCCGATCTGGGCCCAAATCCCAATAGTTTTGGGCATGTGGGTATGGGAGGTGTAACATCATTTGCAGACCCGGATACTGGAATCGGCTTTGGCTACGTCTGCAATCACCTCTTTCAGCCTGATTCAAAAATGCGTTCCATCATCGGAGAACGAGCCGCCCATCTCGCCAAGACTCTTTACGATTGCCTACCGTAACCTCAGTGAGTTCATTCAATGACCGAGGGGGCTGTTGCGCTGGTTGTTCCAGGGTGCATCTGTCCGTTCGCATCAATGGCGCTCCACAGATACCGCCACTTGCCACCGACGCGAATGTAGGTCTCATCTGCATGCCTATCGACGCTCGCACGGCGCTGGTGCTTCTCCGACCGAAACCTGTCGCGCGCAGTTGATCAATGCAACAGTACCGTTTGGTCATTTGCTCTGTTGAACCTTTCGCCAAGCGGTGAAAGTTTGTGCACAATTTGCCGGGAGGCATTTCGTTGCACATTCTGAAATCACTTGGCCCTGCCGTTGCGCGTGTTTCCGGCATCGAGGCCTTTCGGGCGGGGCTTGGTGCCCTGATCGGGCTCGGGCTGACCGGACTGTTCGTGCTGTCGCCGACGGTCGACCTGGAACTGGGACTGTACCTTGTCGCACCCTTCGGTGCGACATCCGTTCTGTTGTTCGCGGTCCCGAACAGCCCGCTCGCGCAACCCTGGTCCGCGATTGTCGGCAATACGATAGCCGCACTGGTCGGAGTCGCGGTTTGCCTATGGGTCGACGATCCCGCCTTGAGGGTCGGTCTTGCCGTGGGGTTGGCCATAAGCGTGACGATGCTGTGTCGCGCCGTCCATCCGCCGGCGGGTGCGGTGGCCATGACGGCGGCCCTGTCGCCCGATGCCATCGCGAATCTGGGGTTCTGGTTTGCGATTGCACCGATTGGCGTGGGTACCGTGGCGCTTGTGGTTCTTGCGACGGTCTATGCGCGTTTGACGGGGCGGCACTACCCCTTTCGTCAGTTCGATGATCCAAGCAAACACCGGACTGGTGATCGAAATCCGACCGAACGGCTGGGGCTGTCCGAGGAACAGCTGACAGAGATCCTGGAGCGCTACAGCCAGTCTTTCAACCTTGGCGTCGAGGACCTGGCGCGCCTGATCGGGGCAGCGGAGATGCAGGCCGCGGCACATCACTCCGTTCCGGTGACGGCGCAGGACATCATGTCCCGTGACCTTGCCACGATCCGCCCCGAAACGTCCCTGAGCGAAGTCGCAGACATTTTCCGGAGGCATCGATTCACTTCCCTTCCCGTCGTCGAACGGGATGCGAAGTTCCTGGGGGTCATTTTCCAGATCCATCTGATCCGCCAGGCAAGAGAGGATGCCTTGCGTCTTGACCGCGGATACACTGCCGCCTTGCGGCGACTGCTGGACCGAAACCGCGAAAACCCGACAAGGGCCGGGGACATCATGAGTGTCGCCGGTCCCCGTGCGATGGCCGATACGCCAATCGGGGCGTTGCTGCCGATGATGGCCGACGGGGATACGGATGCTGTTCCGGTTCTTGAAAAAGACAAGATCATTGGCATCGTTACACGAACAGACCTTGTCGCGGCACTGGCTAGAAACGTGGCGCGAACAAACGCGAATTAGGAAGACGCGCAGCCACCCAATTCGGTTGCGGCAAAATATTTGATCTACTCATCGTTAGGTAACTGGTCCTTGCCGCTCCATCTTTGCAACACTGGATCAGGCCTCCCAGTAATACGCGAAATATCCCTTGTCCGCATCAAGCCCGAGCGTGTGTCGAAACCTTGCTTTCGCATCCCGGACAAGGGATTTTTCGGCGGCAACCCAGACGAAACGGTCGGGTCCCGGGGGCAAGGGCGCTTGCGACAGACGATCCCACAGCCTTTCGTGCCGCTGTCGGACGCACCAGGTCAGGGCGATCCCGTCGGGACGCGGCAGGTCGCAGATGTCGGCGTCCGTGCCCACCTCGAGAATGACGTGACCTCGCCGGTCGGGTTCTGATGTCTCGAGGATACGTCGGATCGCCGGAAGGGCCGTCTCGTCTCCGGCGATCAGAAGATGTCGCGCGCGCGGAAATCCACCGCTGCCGGGGCCGCTGATGCCGACGATATCGCCGGGACGCGCCGTCCGGGCCCAGCCTGTCGCACGCCCGCCCTCATGTTCGAAGACGTCGAACGTGAAGCGCCCCCTGCCCGGATCGAGCGCGACAAAGGTGTAGGCCGCGCGATGCAGACGATCCTCGCCGTCGGGCATCACCGTACGTCCATTGGCGTCGAGGCGCGGCCAGACGGGCGCGCGTCCCTCGGGGGGCAAAAGAAGGGAGAAATGCATTCCTCTCTCCTCCGACAGGCGCAAGGTGTCGGCGCAGTCGAGAGTGACCCGCAGGAAATTCGGCCCGACACGCCGGACACCTTGAACCGTGGCGGTGCAGAAGTTGAGCGGCGCGCGGTTGCGCTGGATATCGCCTTCCCAGGTCGCGCCCTGGGTCAGGCCGGGCGCGACGTGATCCAGAATGTGATGCAGGTAGTCGCGAATGTTCTGCAATGCCGTCGCGTCCGCAGCCTCGATAAGTACCTGCAGGCCTGCGCGGTCAACCTCGAGCGACACGGACGCCAGAGGTGGTCTCACCAGCAGGCCGGCTTCGGTCTCTTCCACGGGAAGGTCGGCCTCGCGGGCATGGGCCGAGATGTGCGGAATGACATCGTCCGGCAAGGTGCCCCGGAACACCGCGTGGGCGTGCAGGATCTTACTCATGATGCAACCTCTCGACGTTCCGGTGCGGGGCTGGCCCGATGGCGGCCCACTGGCAGCATCATCGGCCGGCCGGAGGTGGGATCGGGCATGACCCGGCAGGCCACCCCGAAAACCTCCCACACCATGCGTTCCGTCAGAACGGTGTCCGGCGTGCCCGCCGCGTGTACAGTGCCGCTGCCCATTGCGATCAGGTGGTCGGCATAGCGGGCGGCGAGGTTGAGATCGTGCAGAACCATGACAATGGTCGTGCCGCGGGCCTGGTTCAGATCGACCAGCAGGTCGAGGATTTCGACCTGGTGCGCGATATCCAGAAAGGTCGTCGGTTCGTCGAGCAGGAGGATATCCGTCTGCTGCGCCAGAGCCATGGCGATCCAGACCCGCTGGCGTTGTCCTCCGGACAGCTGGTCGATCTCCCGCTCGGCAATGTCGGTGGTTCGCGTCGCGTCCAGCGCGGCGGCGATCGCCTTGTCATCGGCACCTGTCCAGCGCGACAAGATACCCTGATGCGGATGGCGGCCGTGACTGACGAGGTCCGCCACGGTGATGCCGTCCGGGGCGATGGGCGATTGTGGCAAGAGGCCCATCCGGCGGGCCAGCTCGCGCGTGGGGATATCGCGCACCGAGCGGCCATCGAGCACGACCTGCCCGGCGCTTGGCCGCAACAGCCGCGCGAGACACCGCAGAAGTGTGGACTTGCCACAGGCGTTGGCCCCGACAATCGCGGATATGGTCCCCGGAGGCACCGTGACGTCGAGGCCGGTGAGGATCTTTCGCGTGCCGTAACCGGCCTCCAGTGCTGCGACGTGCAGTGTGCTCATGAGCCGCCTCCGCTGCGGTGGGATCTGATGATCAGATAGACGAGGTATGGCGCGCCAAGGGCCCCGGTGATAACGCCCACGGGATAGCGCCCCGACAATAGGTGCTGACCTGCGTAATCGCTCAGCAGGACAAGCAAGGCCCCCACAAGGGCGGAGGTCAGCAAGGGCGTCCGGCCAGTGCCGGCAATCCGCACGGCAACCGGCCCCGAAAGGAAGGCGACGAAGGCGACCGGCCCCGACACCGCCGTCGCCACCGCGATCAGCCCGACGGCGGCCATGACCAATACCAGCTTTTCGAAACGCAGCGGAACACCCAGCGCGGCGGCGGCGTCATCGCCAAGGCGCATCACCTCCAGATGGCCGCGCCGGACCAGAAGCGTGCCTCCCAGCAGAACCAGCGACAGCAGGACGGGGAGCGCTTCGGACAAGGTCGCGCCGTTGACGCTCCCGGTCAGCCAGCGCAAGGCGTCTTGCAGCGACCAGGCCGGGGCGCGCGACAGGACATAGGCGATCATGCTGTCGAGCATGGCAGAGATCCCGATGCCGATCAGGATCAGTCGTGCGCCCGAGACCCCGTCACGCCAGGCCAGCAGGTAGATCAGCAGGGCCACCATCATCCCGGCAACGACCGCGGCGACCGAGACGGCCAGCCCGCTCCAGCCCAGGACGACGATGGCGAACACGGCCGCCGCGCTGGCGCCGGCGCTGATGCCGATGATATCCGGGCTGGCCAGTGGATTGCGCAGCAATGTCTGGAAGATCACCCCGCCAAGTCCGAAGCTCATTCCGGCAAGGATCGACAGGATCGCGCGGGGCAGGCGCAGTTCCAGGATGCTGAAACTTGCGCCGGGCACGTCGTGCCCGGCCAGCACGCGCAACAGGTCCGATGGCGGGGTCATGGTCGGGCCGGTGAGCAGCGTCAGCCCGACGCCCGCGACGCCAAGCCCCAGCATGATGGCAACAAGCTGCAGGCGAGCCCTTCGCCGCGACAGGCGCAGCGCCGCGATCCACGCAGTCGCGTCTTTATGCGCAACATCGCTCACAGGTCGCGAACCCGCCGCTTGCGCACGATCCAGATGAAGACCGGCGCACCGATGAAGGCCGTGACGATGCCGACATCCATCTCGGAGGGGCGGGCCACGATGCGTCCGATGACGTCCGCGCCGATCAGAAGGATCGCACCCGTCAGGGCTGCGAACGGCAGGAGCCAGCGGTGGTCCACGCCCACAAGCAACCGGCATACGTGCGGCACGACCAGCCCGACAAAACCGATCGGACCGCAGATCGCGGTGGTCGCCCCGCAAAGCAGCACAGCCCCCAGCGCCGCGCTTGCCCGAGCCACGACGACATTCGCGCCCAGCCCGGCCGCCGCATCGTCGCCCAGGGCCAGCAGGTTCAGGCTGCGGGCGGACAGCAGGCACAGGATCAGACCGGCCAGCAGAATGGGCAGGCACGGCAGTATGGCATCGAAACTGGCGCCGCCGATCCCGCCGACCTGCCAGGACCGCACTCCCCCGGCAATATCGTTGCGTGGCAGGATGATCGCGATCGTGAAAGAGGATGTCGCGATGGCCGTCGCCGCCCCGGCCAAGGCCAGCTTCAACGGTGTCGCGCCGCCTCGCCCGAGCGACCCGATAGTATAGACGAAACAGGCCGCCAGTCCGGCCCCGAGGATCGCGGTCCAGACAAACGCGTCGAGCGTCTGCATCCCGAACCACGCGATGCCGATCACCACGGCCATCGCCGCACCCGCATTGACGCCCAGTATGCCGGGATCGGCCAGCGGGTTGCGGGTGACACCCTGCATGACGGCTCCGGCCAGCCCAAGCGCGGCCCCGGCGAGGACCGCGAGCATCGTGCGGGGCACTCGAACGGCCACGACCGCCTGCCCAATCGTTTCGGTGGAGCCTGTGGCGCCTGCCAGGATATCGCCCCATCCAACCGCGCGCGTGCCCAGGCTGACCGACACGAGGCAGGCCAGGCCAAGCACCGCCAGAACGACGATCAGCCAGGCAAGCCGGGTGCTCCGGGGGCGCCGCAAGGCGTCAAGGGTCGCCTCTGTGGGGACTGCGTCGGTCATTCCGCCTTGCGCGCCGCGTCAGCCAGCCGTGCGACGTAATCCTCCAGCACGAAGGGTATCGACAGGGGCGTGGGGTTGGCTGCCGTGCCCACCGGATCGTTGCCCAACAGCACGACCGACCCGGTCTTGATCGTCTTCATCCGCGAGGTCAGCGGGTTTTCCGAGACCCGCTCCATCAGGGTCTCGCCGCCGTAGGTGACAACGATATCGACGTCATCGAACATGTCGATCTTCTCGGCGCTCACCTCTCCCGCATAGCTCCCCGGCTCGGTGGCGTCCAGGACCGCGTGCGGTGAGGTCAAACCGAGATCTTCGAGGAATCGGACACGCGGATCGTTCGCGGAATAGAAGCGGATCACGCTCAGGTCCCGGACATCGAGATGCGTGACGAACATCGCGCTTTTCCCGGCGATTTCGGGGTGGCGTGCGGACATCTCGGCGATGCGCGCCTCGAGATCGGCGACGAGCGCGTCTCCTTCGCTCGCCAGGCCAAGTCCGGCGGCATTCAGGCGGATCATCTCGCGCCAGCCGGTCGACCAGGGTCCGTCCGTGTAGGCGATGGTCGGGGCGATCCTGCTCAGGATGTCGTACTCGGATCGCGACAGGCCGGAATAGGCCGCAAGGATGATGTCGGGGCGGGTGGCCGCCACCGCCTCGAAGTCGATGCCGTCCCCTTCGTCGAACAACACGGGCGTTTGGGCGCCCAGATCCGCCAGTCGTTCGGCGACCCAGGGCAGAACCCCGTCACCGTCATCATCCCCGAAATTCGCCCGGGCGAATCCGACCGGAACGATCCCCAATGCCAGGGGCACCTCGTGATTGGCCCAGGCGACGGTCGCAACACGTTCGGGCCGAGACGGCACGGTCGTCGTGCCGAAGGCATGGTCGATCGTGACCGGAAACTCCTGCGCGGCCGCGGGCGGCACCAGGGCTGCGGCAAGCCAAAGGGCAAGCACGACGACACCGATTTTCATACGTCTGAACATTGTGATTCCTGAGCCTCCTGTCGCTGCGGTCGGGGGACGAGGACTGCCTTCGGCTAGTCGTTTCCGTTTCGTGCCGTCAAGCAGAGCATGTGGTCCGAAGCCGCAAATCCGACAAATTCTGTCAATTTTGCAGAGAATCTGACAAAAACAATCGGAATATACAATACATCTCCGCACGATCCTGCGCTATGTGCCGTCGACGCCGACCCGGCCGGAAGCATCCGGGCAGAGGTTTGGCAAAGAACAGCCAGCGGGAAACCGGGCACGTCCCTGGGTGTCTGCAGCGCCATCGCAACGTCGCGGCGCACATCACGCCAGCCCGCAAGAAACGTCAGAAGAATGGAAGCACGCCATGGGGGCACTCTTGAGAAAACACCGAACGTCTTATCCCGGCCCGGCCCGCGCGACCGCGGTACTCCTCGGCTGCACGGCGCTGGTGGCGTTCCCGTTGGCAGCCACGGCGCAGGACGGCACCGGCGGCGAACCCTACCGGCTTGGAACGATCTTCGTCGATGCCGGCGCCGAGGCGGATGACGACGCCAATTCGACCATCGCCAAGGAGCTTTGGACCGGCGGCAAGGTCGCCACCAGCGTTCTTGACACGCCCGCGTCGGTGTCGGTCATCACGCAGAAGGAATTTGAAGAGCGTAACGTCGACAAGGTGGAAGACCTGCTGGAATATACCCCCGGCATCGTCACCGATTATTACGGGACCGACGATCGCAACGACTACTACCTCGTGCGCGGTTTCCAGGCCTCCACCTATCGCGACGGCCTGACACTGGGAACGATGCGCGGCGTGCGCGAGGAACCATATGCGTTCGAACGGGTCGAGGTGATGAAGGGCGGCAACTCCACCTTGTTCGGCACGTCCGATCCCGGCGGCACCCTCAATTTCGTGACCAAGACACCGAAATTCGAACGGTTCGGCGAGCTTTACGGCTCTTACGGCACCAACAATCACACCGAGTTGGGCTTCGATTTCGGCGATGTCCTGAACGAGGACCGGACGCTGGCCTACCGTTTCGTGGGGAAGGTGCAAGACTCCGAGCTGGACTATGATTTCTCTCGGGACGACGAGACGTTCCTGCTCGGGTCTTTCGCATGGTCGCCCAGCGAGGATACCAAGCTGACCTTCACGCTGGATTATCTCGACCGCGGCTCCACACCGAACAGCGGCGGTTACCCGATAGACCGGGAATACGACCGCAGCCAGTTCTTCGGCGAGCCCGGTTTCAATTATCACGATGTCGAGCGACTGACGGTGTCGGCCGGCTTCCAGCACGATTTCCGCAACGGTCTGCGGCTGAACGCGAACCTGCGCTACAGCGACCTCACCGACGACTTCGCCTATGTCTACATCTCCGACAACGCGGCCCGCGTCGGGACGATGGTCGACCGTTTCTATTTCGGTACGGACAGCACCGCGGAAGAGGTGATCGGCAACGTGATTTTGCAGTACGACACCAGTTTCGGCAGCGTTGACAGCAGCACGCTGGCCGGGCTGGAGTTTCGCGACGCATCGACCACCAGCGCGTCGATCTTCGGGGCCTACACGCCGATCGACGTCACCAACCCGGTCTATTCCGGTGCGCCGACCGGGGTCACGCCCTACAGCGTGCAGGAGAACGATTTTTCAACGCAATCGGTTTTCGTTCAACAGAACTTTTCCTTCGCGGACCAATTCATCGTGACAGCGGGCGTGCGTCATGACTGGCTGGACATTACCAACACCGACCGCCTGACGGCGACGACGACAAGCGCCGATTTTTCCGAAACCTCGTGGCGGGGGGCGCTGACCTACAAAATCACGGATCAGATTTCGACCTATGCCAGCTATGTCCAGTCGGTCGCGCCGCCCTCCATCGGCACCGAGCCCGAGCGCGGCGAACAGTACGAGATCGGCCTTAAATACCAACCGCAGAACATAAACGCCCTGTTCACCGCGTCCCTTTACGATCTGACCAAGAAGAACGTCGTGGTGCCGGTTGTCCTGCCCAGCGGTGTGATCGAGCGTCAGACCATCGGAGAATCCCGCGTTCGCGGCCTGGAACTCGAAGCGCGCGCCGAACTGACCCAGGGTCTGACCCTTTCCGGCGGTTACAGTTACCAGGATTCCGAGTTCGTGCGCGGCAATGTCCGTGGCGTGACGGTGGATGGCAACCAGTTCGCGTCGGTGCCCGAGCATATGGCCTCGCTGTGGCTGACCTATGACTTGCCGACGACCGGATCGCTGGGGGACATGTCCGTGGGTCTTGGTGCGCGCTACGTGGGCAGCTATTATTACAATGCCTACAACAACAATGGCAAAAGTCCCGACCAGTTCCTGTTCGATGCGTCCTTCTCGTACGAGTTGGCGGAGAACACGGAACTGCAGGTCAATCTCAGCAACGTCTTCGACGAGCAGTATCTCGTGGGACGGGGCACCGCGGATTTCTACAACCAGGGCCGGACAATCACGGCTGCCCTGCGCCGCAGTTGGTGACCCCTCGTGCCCACGGGCGGCAGGGTCAGTCCGTCTGCCTCGGCCTGCTCCACAGGTCGGCGGCTCGTCGATCCCGCCGCCAGCTTCCGGGAGTTCTGCCGACAAGCTGGCGGAACGCCCGGGTCAGGTGGGCCTGGTCGGAAAAACCCAGCCGGTCCGCGATGTCCGCCACGCTGAGATCGGTATCGGTCAGAAGGACCCGCGCCTGTTCAAGCCGCTTGTTCAGCTGCCACTGGTGTGGCGACATGCCGGTCGTGTTCTTGAATACCAGCGAGAACCAGCTTTCCGACAAGTTCACGCTTTCGGCCATCTGCGCGATGCTGAGCCTGTGACCGCGCGCTTGGTCGATGCGCCGCGCAACACGGCGCATCTGCGCCGCGGTCAGTCGGGCGTTGCCGGTTTTCGCGCTTTGCTGGTCCAAGTCCAGCAGTGCCGTGATCAGGCAATTCATCAGGTTCTCGACGAAAAGCCCATGGCGGGTCGGGTTTTCTATTTCATGAACCAACAATCGCGCCAGCGGCTCGATATCCGTGACGTCGTCGCGCTCGACCGGATTTTCCAACACCTCGATTGCGCTGGAGCGGGGGATCGCGCCGGACAGGAACTGGATCGCCCAAGCGTAGTCCATGTGAATATCGACATGGGTGAACCTGAGCGGTTTGGAAAAACGGGTGCGAAGCTCCATGCCCGCTGGCACGAAGATGGCGCGGGCCAATCGTCCGCTTCCGCTGGCTGTCGTCGCCGAGATCGAACTCATGTCGTCGAAGAAGATACTCAGCCGTGGATTGGCCGAGACATACTGCCCCGTGGCACCGCGGTCGCCACTGGCTTCCCAATGAGCGACCAGCGCGTTGTCGAACTGGCGCCACTGAACGGGCCGGATGCAGTGCAGCTTTTCTGTATGACCGGAAAAGTCGTGACTATAGCCCATTCGGCTCAGGCTCCGCGTGGAAAATGTCGGGATTTGGCTATCCGGCACGCGACAGACGGGGCCAGCGTAGAGTCCAGAATGGCTTCGGACAGTATTATGCCGCCTGAACTGCAGGATAACAAGTCGGGGCAGACTGCTCGCGGCCGGTGCATCTTCCCGAACTCCCCGCCGCCAAGACGCCTTCGCCGGTCCGTGCGGGGCGCGGCAATACGAGAGGCCGCGCGACAAGGTCTGACGCGACACAGACATGCAACGGTCATGCACCGTGGGCTGTTCCTGCGGGCGTTCCCGCCTGACCTTTGGCGCATGACCGGCGCCCGGGCACCGGGCGTGCAAGGCCCGGACGGAGCCGTGCCGTCAGGTATTCGGGTCCGATCCGGGCTTTTTGCCAGCGGGGATCTCGACATTGATCTCGAGGCTCGAGATATCCCTGCTCCGGTCCATCCGGACGTCGACATCTTCGATCTCGATATCGACGTATTTCCGAACCGCCTGCACGATGTCCCGCTGAAGGTCCGGCAGGTAGTCCGGTGTGCCGGAGCCACGGCTGCGTTCATGCGCAAGCAGGATCTGAAGCCGATCCTTGGCCGTCTGTGCCGATTTCGCACGGCGCGATCCGAGATTGAGGCCGAACAGGTTCATGCCGACCGTCCAAACAGCCGGTGAAAGAGTCCCGGGCGACGCTCGCCCGCGATCCGCATCTCCACCTCCTGGCCGGTTAGCCGCGCAACCGCGTCCTCGTAGGATCGCGACGCGGCGGAAGGTTCGTCCAGTGTGACGGGCGTGCCGATATTCGACGCGCGCAGAACCGCCTGACTTTCGGGAATGATGCCCAGCAAGGGCACGGCCAGGATTTCCAGCACGTCCTCGACCGTCATCATCTCGCCATTCTCTATCCGCGTCCGGTCGTGGCGTGTCAGCAGGACCTGCGCCTTGACGGGTTCGGAGCCTTCGGTTTCCGCGCGCCGCGTCTGGCTGCTCAGCAGACCAAGTACGCGATCACTGTCCCGCACGGAAGAGACCTCGGGATTGGTCACGACCACGGCCTCGTCGGCGAAATACATCGCGAGCTGCGCCCCGCGTTCGATTCCGGCTGGACTGTCGCAGATGATGTAGTCGAACTCCTGCTTCAGTTCGGTCAACACTGTGTCGACCCCCTCCTTCGTCAGGGCGTCCTTGTCGCGCGTCTGCGAGGTGGGCAGGATGGAGAGGTTGTCCAACCGCTTGTCACGGATCAGCGCCTGCTTGAGCCGCGCATCCCCCTGGATGACGTTGATGAAGTCGAACACCACGCGGCGTTCGCAGCCCATGGTCATGTCGAGGTTGCGAAGGCCGACGTCGAAGTCGATCACCACGGTCTTGTACCCCATCTTGGCCAGGCCGGCCGAGATGGCCGCAGCCGAGGTCGTCTTGCCGACGCCGCCCTTGCCCGACGTGATTACGACGACCCGGCCGAGGGGCGGATCTTCCTTCAATTGCTCCGTCATTTGAGCGCCTCCATGCATAGTTTCTCGTCTTCGAGGAAAATTTGAGCGCAACGGCCGCGTGCCTCAGGGGCGAGCGTCTCGCTGGTCTGGTAGAGACCGGCGATAGCCACCAGCTCAGCGTCGAGTTTCCGACAGAAGATGCGCGCTTTCGCGTCGCCATGCGCGCCTGCCATGGCCCGACCCCGCAAGGTGCCGTAAACATGGATATTGCCGCTGGCGACCAGTTCCGCACCCGACGCCACCGAGCCGACAACGGTCAGGTCGCCACGGTCGGCCAGCACGGTCTGACCCGACCGGACCGGGGCGGTGACGATCTTGTTGTCAGGCGGCAGCAACTTCTCGATCCCACGCTTGCGGCGAGCGCCATCGTTCGGTCCCGGTGCGTCCCGTCCGGCGGCGACGATCGGAATGAGCCCCATGGCCTGCAGGGCCGGTTGATCCACGGGTCCCGCGTTCTGCACACCGAAAACCAGCAGGTTGCGTTCGCGCAGCGCCTTCGTGAGATCGCGTATCTTTTCGGTCGTGGCGATGCCGGGAGCCTTGGCGAAATCGAGCACCACCGGAGCCTCGGAAAAGAACTGCGGCGTCTGCTGCAACTGTTCGTCCAGTGCTTGGTAAAAGGCGTCGTCAGGCGGAGTACCTTCGAGCCGGATGGCAAGCGCGGTCAGGAACCGACCGCGAATCTGGAATGGCTTGATGACTGCCGGCGCGCCTGCGCGCCGGTCCTTGGCGTGACGGGAAGACACGGTATTGCTCTGCTCCTGCTCTTATCAGGTAGCGACTCGACTCGCTCCATTTTCGCTCTGGCTAATGGGTTGGTCATCGAGTGCCACGTCGAAATTCGGATGAGGGCGGATTTCAGCGGGAAGCCGCTGTCCGCGATCGCCCGCGAGCGGATCAAGTGTCGCGGCAATGCCTGGACGACAACGATGGTATCGAGAACGCTGGATACTGGGTGGCCTCGTGCTCACGTGTTGCCTTCAGAAGCGAGCGCAATGGGGAAAACCTTGTCACGCTCTTGCAGGTGGGAATATGCTTATATTCTTCATCATGATGAATCTCTGCGACCCTGTGTTGGACAAGGGGTCGTTGGTCGAGGCGCCGTAACGGGCTACATCCAGATTTATCCGGATGCCGTCGATGACTTTGATGCGTTCAGGTATTGCCTTCTGGAGCGGCTTCGATGCGCGCCATTTCGATCTTCGTCATTTCCATCATCGCCGCCTGAGCACGGACGGAAGCCGCTCTTGCCGCTGGGGTTCAACATTCACGAATCATTTTCGTGTACCGAGAGGCAGACTATTAGCGACGCCGATCATTCGGAATCGCTCGAGGAACCGCACCCGGTACTGCCCCGGGTGCTGCCCAACGCGACAAAGGGTACACTGTGCCCCACTTCCAGTAAATTTAAGGTGCTGGCTTTTATGATAAATGTGGTCGGAGTGAGAGGATTTGAACCTCCGACCCCTGTCTCCCGAAGACAGTTCAGAAATCAAATCTATAGAAAAACAAGACGTTTTAATTGCTCATAACTTCGTATTATCCCAGAAATCCGTCAGATATCTGGGACGATACCAGAAACATCGGACCTGCATGATTAGCATCTTTGAGCCGTCATTCCACGTCACCATTTTTTGCATGCCTATCGAAATCCCGGTGAATGGCCAGCCGAGGCTTGCAGAGAGTAAATCCGCATTCTTTGACAATTAAGATCACGAAACGACACGCAATCTCTTCCTGAAAACCCAAAATCAGTACAGGTTCAGCCCAAATCTTGACACAAGACCCCTTAAAAAGAAACGAACCGTTTCGCGGTTTAAATTTCAGCTTGTGAGGGGCTAATGAAGAACGAAACAATCTCTGTTGCATTTGTCCTGCCATGTCTCAACGAGGTTGCGACGCTGGAGAAGTGCATTCTCAGGGCTCAGGTCGCTCTGGCAGAAATTCGTGAGAAGTTTGGCCTTTCCGGCGAAGTGATCGTTGCTGACAACGGCAGCACCGATGGCAGCCAGGACATTGCCCGACGCGCGGGCGCAAGGGTCGTGGATGTGCCGGAACGCGGCTACGGCGCGGCGCTGCTCGCCGGGTTCGGCGCGGCGAAATCGCAATATCTTGTGATGGGCGATAGCGATTGCTCCTATGACTTCGTCGAGGCCGTCCCGATGGTCGAAGAGCTTTTGAACGGTGCCGACTTGTGTATGGGCAATCGGTTTCGCGGCGGCATCAAACCCGGCGCAATGCCGTGGAAAAACCGCTACATCGGAAATCCGGCCCTGTCGGGTCTCCTAAGGTTTCTCTTTAAGACCGACATTGGGGACGCCCATTGCGGCCTGCGCGCCCTGACTGCCCCCGCCTTGGAGGGTCTTAACCTGTCGTCCTCCGGAATGGAGTTCGCCTCCGAAATGCTCCTGAAATCCGTCTTGCTGGATTACCGGATCGCGGAAGTGCCGGTCACCCTGTCGCCCGATCAGCGCGGCCGCGATCCGCATCTGAATCCTTGGCGCGACGGGATGCGGCACCTCATCTACATGCTTTTGCTCAGCCCAAGCTGGCTCTTCATGGTGCCTGGCCTCGCGCTTGGAGTGCTCGGGCTTCTATTGATGACCGCCCTGCTGTCCGCCGGGGGCGACGACTTGGTGCAAATCGGCTTCTTCTTTTTCGGCAGCCACTGGGCCGTCATGGCCAGCGCCGCAATGGTCATCTCCGTGCAAACGATCATCATGGGGTTGTTCGCCCAGCTCTACAATTACAAGGCACTGATCCGGCGGCCCAGCAAACGGGCCATAGCCTTTCTCACTGCGTCACGGCTCGAATACTGGCTTCTGGCCGGCTTGTTGTTGATCGCGGGCGGCCTTGCGTGGATCAGCACCATCACGCTCGGCTGGATTGCATCCGACTATGCTGGCCTCAGCGCGATGCGGTCGATGATCGCAGCAGGAACGATGTGCGTGATCGGTGCGCAGGTATTCTTTGCCGGTTTCCTGATGTCGGTGGTCTCCGGCAACCGCTCGCAGCATCTGTATGCAGCAAGTGTCTGATCAAAGCTGGCAGATGCGATGATGAAGCCGGTAAATATCATCGACGGGGCCGAACCAAGACAAAGCCAGCTGTGGATCGCGCTGGCCGTCACGGTCTGCGCGGTACTGGGGATCGTGGCCCTCTTCATTGCCAGCGAAGCGTCCTTTCCCAGTCTTGCGGCCCTGTGCGCCCGCGTCCCCCTTTGGACCTATGGCATCGTTGCCCTTGGCCAGGCGACAATCGTATTGCTGGCGGCTGTCCGCTGGCGCGTTTTGCTGAAAGCCGTTTCGCCCCGGGGCGAAACCTTGGCCCTCCGCTATGCAACTGCGGCGACGACATCGGTCGCCATTGCAGGACAGTTTTTGCCGATCCAGCTTTGCACCCCGGTCATTCGCGCATGGTTCGCGTCGCGTTTCGATATCCCTGTCCTGAGATCCCTGGGCACGTCGGCATTGGAGCAAACGTTTCAGCTTCTCGTGCTGGTCAGCGCGGCAGGCCTGAGCGTCTTGTTACTGCTGCCAACACCCGGCTGGGTGTTCGATGCGAGTGCCGCGATCCTGTTCATGACCGCCCTGGTCGTCTTCGTCCGATTATCAATTCAGCTGACGTCGAAACTGCTTACACATATCGCTGATCATGGGGCGCCACTTCTGGCGCGTTCCGCCGGTCGTCTGCGCCTGGGCGTCGAAAGGGCCGCGCAACTGCCCGACCACATCCTGACATCGATCACCGCACTGAGTCTTCTTGGGTATGCTGTCCTTGCCGCGCTGAACGTCCTGCTGCTCAGCACCATCGCGGGCGTGGACATCCTGCCACTTCTGATCGCTTATCCGTTGGTTCTGTTCCTTATGTCGCTACCCGTGTTCCCCGGCGGGCTTGGCGTGGTCGAAGCGACATGGGCGGGCGTCCTCGCGCGCGAAGGCCTGCCCTTCGATCAGGCGGTCGAGGCCGCTCTGGCGTTGCGAGTGGTCTCGACCCTGGGCTTCTTCCTAATCGCGCCACTGCTCCTCGCCGACCTCCAGCCACGCAGGCGGAGCGCGTCATGACCCGGCCTTGGCTTTCCGTGATCATGCCGATCTTCAACGGCCATGCGACTCTGGACACAGCGCTGTCATCACTTGCAGGGCAATGCGACGGGCTCGAGATCATCGCCGTCGATCAAGCGTCAACCGATGGCAGTCGCGATCTGCTACAGGCGGCGCAAACCCGTCTTCCAATCCGGATCATCGACAATCCCGACGGCAGCTCGTGGACCGAGAACACCAACATCGGCCTGCATGAGGCCCGCGCACCGCTTATCACCATGCTGCATCAGGACGATGTCTGGTCGCCTGGGCGCGCCGCGCTTCTCAAAGACATGGCCGGCCGGCATCAAGAGGTCGACATATGGGCGCATGGCGCTGACCTCATTGACGAACACGGGGCAACCGTCGGTCAGATGTGCCCACCATTCGGGGCGGCGCGCCGTGTTCTGACGTCCGAAGAGGCGATGTCGCGCCTGATCGTGCAGAACACCCTGGCGCTGCCCGCTGTCATGTTCCGGCGCGACGCCGCGCTACACAAGGGCGGTCTGGATGAGGCACTTTGGTACACTGCGGATTGGGATCTTTGGCTGAGCCTTGCGCAAAACGGTTTGGCCTGGGATCCCGGACACGCCTCGGCGTTCAGGATTCACGCGAACTCCCTGACCATGACGGGTTCGCGGAACTTGCAGTCCTTCAAACGCCAGTTGGAAATACCGCTCGACCGGCATCTCGTGCATCTGCCGGACCGGCTCAGGCGGCGCGCCCGCAGACGCGCGGAGGCGGCCAACGCGCTCAACGTCTGTCTGGCGGGCCTGCATCACCGCAGTCTTCGCGGTGTTGGTTCAGCCCTTCGAAAGGCTTTCATGCTTGGACCTAACGAATGGCGCGATTTTCTCATGACAACAAAAATCGTGAACAGGTTGGCGCCCCGGATGAAGCTGGCAATGAAAAGAGGAACATGACATGGGATCTATCGGTGCAAGCGTAAGACGTGCCTTTGGCCCGTATGAGAGGCAGGTTTCGGAACTCTACCGCCGTGTCTTCATCGACCTGGAGAATCTGGCGGACTGTATCCAGGACTGGGCAGACCCGACCGCCATCTGTGAAATCGGCTGTGGCGAGGGCGCATTGGCCGAACGGCTTTGCCGGGACTTTCCTGACGCGTCCTACCTGGGCATCGACATCGTCCCGCAAATTGGACGCATGTACGACGGGGATCGTGCCGAATTCCGCCAGATCGACGCACAGGACCTGGCCGAAGAACGCAGCGGACAGTTCGATCTGGTTGTCATCAACGATGTCATGCACCATGTGCCGGTCGGTATCCGCGCGGACATCCTGCAAGCCGCGAAAGAGCTTTTGATGCCCGGCGGTGTTCTGGTGTTCAAGGACTGGCTCAGACGCAGCACGCTCATTCACGCGGCCTGCTATGTGGCCGACGTCTATATCGGTGGCGACAAGAACGTCGCCTACATGGCCATGGAAGAGCAACGGGAGCTGATCGCTTCGGTGTTCGGGCCCGAAGCGGTCGCGGCGGAGCAATCGATCAGACCCTGGTCTCAGAACCACGCCTTCAAGGTTGTCAGATAGGCCATTGGGGATGACGGCAATCACGTGCATCCAGCCTCCGGGGCTCAGTCACGAACAAAGGCTTAAGTTTGCGATAAAGCTGTTCATCCTGGTGAAAATCGCCACCCTGTTTGTGCTGGCGATCAACACGCGCTTTGTGATGGATGAGTTTTGGCACTTCACCCAGCCGGTATATCTGTTCGACGGCACCTTCGACACGATATGGCCCAAGAAAGCGGTCGGCTACGCCGTCTTCTACGAACTGTCCCACCTGATCGGCTGGGATGCGACATCCATGCTGATCACTGGACGTTTGACCACAGCCTGCCTTTCGCTGGCGTTGACCGTGTGCATCTACAAATGCGCCCGCGCCTTGGGCCACGAGCGTATCACAGCGATCCTGGCAGTGGCGCTCCTGCTCAGTTTCAGCAGCTATATCGAGCGCGGATTCCGACTTCGGTCCGAGCCGCTCGCCACGCTGTTTGCGGCTTTGGCCGTGCTGGTCGTCATCCGATATGAAACCGACCGTGCCAAGACCCTTCTGATCGCGGGGCTGCTCAGCGGGTTGGCCTTCGTGACGACGCAGAAATCGGTCTATTTCAACTTTGCGTTGGGGGCCGCTTTGGTGGTCGATGCCCTCTGCATGCGCTCTGCCTCGCGCGCGTTCTTTCGCGGGGGGCTGCTCATTCTCGGCTGGGCCGGTGCCATACTCTTCTACGGCGCCCTGCTCGGCGGCACCGCGATGCCGCAGGTCCTGAAGATGCTTTTCCTCGGGCCGGTCGAACTCGCCCTCCATGGTGGCAGCTACTATGAAGGGCTGGATGCTTTTGTCTGGCAGACGCTTTTGCGCAACGCTGTGCCGTACGCGCTGGTGTGCCTTGGCCTTGTCCTGTCAGCTGCGCGTATTCTCATATGCGACAGTGCAGCGCGGATATTTCTTGTCCACGCGGTCCTCCTGACCGGGCTTGTCTTCTTTCACAACCAGACATGGCCCTACGTGTTCTCAATGGCGCTGCCATTCCTGGCGGTCTTTGGCGCTGTGGCCGTGACAGTCCTGCTGCGGCAGGGGGCAAGCCGGTCCGCAATGGCGCTGGTCATCCTGTCGGTGATCGCCGTACAGAGCATCGTTCGCAATGTGCAGTACCTGGGCCACGACAACCGCGCTCAACTCGCACTCGTCCAACAGGCCGAAGCGCAGCTTGAGCAGGACGAGACATATTTCGACGGCATAGGCATGATCCCGAGCCGCCGTATGGAGCCCCGCCTGTGGCTCGATGCCCAGGCCGTTCTTGAAACGAACGACGAAGGGCGGAATTCCACGCTCTATGGCGCATTACTCCGTGCCGAGCCTCACCTTGTGATTGCGACGTATCGCACAGACGGGTTGAACTCCGTATTCGGTGATGCTCTGAATACGAAATACGGCTTCCTAACTTCACATATTTTGCTGCGGCTCGAAGCTAATCTAATCCTGACACCTCCAAAGGCCGAGCGGGCTCCGCTCTTCAACGGTATATATACCGATTGATATCTGCTGGGTACGGATGCATGATTTATGTTTAGACATGCTCATCTTGCGTTTTTCGAGTTCGTCAGTACATTCTGGAATATCTGCCTCGTGCGGATCAGATCGTGTGAATATTGGCTTTTCAGCGCCTATATTGCTCACGATCAGCACATGAAAATCGCCGCGTAACTGGTTTTGCTTACTGATCTGATCCCCGCAAACTGGACCGTCTGAAGCTGGAGTTTTCCGCTATGATTCCCTGGCTGGGAGAAGAGCGGAATCACATGAAGGCATCGAAGTTTTCGGACGCGCAGAAAGCACTCATCATCAAGTAGGGCGAGGAAGGCACGGCGGCGTCTGAGATCTGCCGCAAGACAGGCACCAGCCAGGCGACCTACGTCAACTGGAAGAAGAAGTATTTCAACATTCCAGCGTTTTGTTCTGTATGATCGACGCCGCCGACACGTTCTCTCGCAGGCAACCAGCGTAACTTGGCTACCAGTCTGAATTTCCAACCTTCCAGCCAATTCCCTGTCGGCGGCATGAACCAACAGCTGATTAACCTGCTTGTTTTTCATGCGCTCAGCGCT
Organism: Roseovarius atlanticus; assembly: GCF_019802205.1. GTDB lineage: Bacteria > Pseudomonadota > Alphaproteobacteria > Rhodobacterales > Rhodobacteraceae > Roseovarius > Roseovarius atlanticus_A. The sequence goes on along the minus strand of NZ_JAHVHQ010000002.1, from coordinate 986,304 downwards.
CCGAATCTACTTGAAGGAAAGAGACAAGCCGCGAGCGGCTTCATTGGAAAACTACTTGGCCACCGATGCGCTCTTCACATGTGGCTCAGAACGAGCCGAGAACACGGAAAACCCGGAGCGAATTGGGTATGCCATCGATGCTTTGAGCATGTGATGGTCAGGCCTTACAGTCTCTGATGTCAACGAGAATTCTTGTCACGCTTACGCGCGAGATATGCGCGAGGGCTATCAGCCTCCCGAAGCCGAAATTCGGAGGCGTCCAGTCGGCGACGGGACCATCCGTCGGGAACTTGGTTGCCTTCGCGCGGCGCTGAATCTGTGCGGTCGAAAGGGTCTATTGAGTTCGATACCGACAGTCACCCTCCCACCGGCTCCGCCGGCCAAAGATCGTTGGTTGACCCGCGACGAGGTGGCCCGGCTTATTCGCACGGCACGCAAATCACCAAGGACACGGTACCTCGCGAGGTTCATTCTAACGGCTCTCTACACCGGATCCCGAAAATCGGTGATACTTGGTCTGGGTTTCATTCCTCACGTTTTTGGTGGCCATGTGGATTTCCGAACCGCAATGCTACACCGCAAGGGGAATGCTCAAAAGCAGACTAAGAAAAATGCACCCACCGTTCCCATTCCGGAACGCCTGCTACGCCATTTCGAGCGCTGGCAAAAGAATGGTGCGAAATGGGTTGTCGAGATCGAAGGACATCGCGTCCCAGATAAAAACACATCCTGAAAAATCAAAGGGCCCCTCGGGGCCCTTATTTTACTGGTCGGAGTGAGAGGATTCGAACCTCCGGCCCCTGCCTCCCGAAGGATCGGGCCTGACCTTAAGTCTCTGTAATCATTTCTATCTGGTCTCATTTGTCTGCTCCTTTGTTCACATTTGTGTCCGTCTATTTCCGGATATGATCCGGACATCAGATTGCGTCTGCTGCGCCTCGCTGGTGATCCGGATGGTGATGCCCATAGTTCTTTTCGAGCGTCTCGAGGGTCATCCCGAGAAAGCCGCAGGCGTCCCACTTGGGCGCGCCCTTCTGCATGAGCCAGGTTGCGCAGGTGTGCCTCAAGGTGTGCGGCACGACTTTCCGGTCTCCCTCTGTTTCGAGGCCAGCGGATACAACGGCTGTTCGAAACGCGCGCTTGATGTTCTGCAGCGACTTGCCGCGATGCGTGACGACGAATTCGTCCTCAGGAAATCGCCGACGCCTGCGCAATAGGTATTTCCTTAGCCTTGCGGGCAACCTCGAGCTCGGGCGCTCCTTCTTGGTGCGCCGCCGGCCAACCGGGTTCCAATAAATAATGTTGCTGTCGAAATCGATATCTGACCAGCGCAAGGACAGGATGGCTTCCTTCCGCTGTCCGGTCAGCAATCCGATCCGTAGAAACAGGGTCAAGTGTTCGGTCTTCGATTCCGTCGGCACACCGTCCTGCAAAGGACTGTCGAAGCTCCGCGACACCCGGATCAGCATTAGCGCCTCTTCGCAAGTCAGAAAGCGGATGCGTCCCTCGGGCTTTGGCGGAAGCCGCACCGCGATCTTGCGCGTGATCAGCTGGTCTTCTTCGGCCCGCCGGATCGCGGTGGACAAGAAGCTGAGCTCTCGCCTCAGAGTTCCGTCTTTGAGCCCCTTGTCGCCCCGACCCTTTCGGCGTTTCTGGCAGTACTCCTTGATGAGCGCGTCGTTGATGTCGCCCACGGAGTACCCATCGAAAAACCGGATGATCGGCTTGGCCGCATTGGCCAGTCGCTCCGGGTCGGTGACGTCATCAAGCCGCTTCGCAAGGTAGTGCGAAATTGCGTCGGCAACATAGAATTCATGCGGCTCGACCGCACGCTCCGGCCTGAAGCGTCTCAGCTTCCATTCTGCGAAGTAGAGTTCAGCCTGGTCGCGATCCCCAGTGCCAGTCGAGTGCTCGCGGCTGCGTCCCCCTTCAGTCCAGTAGATGTACCAGTTGCCCTCGGACGGGCGCTTGCGATCGCGCTCGAGGCGCGGCGGGGATGATCTTCTTGGCATGCCTTCACCGTGAAATTGTCAACGTACCGCTCCCATGCGCCAGAAGGGATCTTCGGGTTCCGGCGCCCTGGGGCCGTGTAAATGTGGTCCAGCATGTCCTCGCGGATCAGGTAACGCACGTTGGACACCGGAATGCCGACGCGGTCGGCCAGTTCTTTCGGGGTTTCCAAGAGCTTTTGCACGCTTCGCCTCCTTAAAGCATTTGCTCACAAACCGAGGCGAGAGTTTTCGTTTTGCGTCCAGAATGAAACAAAACTACGCTGATACTGCATGAATCAAGCGTGTCGCCACCGTTCGTATCTATTTTTGATACAAATGACTACGAATGAGGTCAACACAAATACAAACGAAAGTTGAAAATGGCTGTTGTTGGCCTTGGACATCGCCTCGCGGCAGTACGGAATATGGTTCGACTCTCTCAAGAGGAGATGTCGCAAAAGCTGGGTATCAGTCGAAGCGCTTACCAGAACTACGAACGTGGCCAGCGAGACTTGACCGCCCAATTGCTTCTGAAAGTCTACGAGGAATTCGACGTCGATCCGCTTTGGATGCTCGAAGGCGATACTGAGGACGGCAAGAACCGCAGGCACGAACAGATCGCCTCGGCCAATCGCAAGATCGGAATCGCCGTCGAGCGCCGGATCATTGAACGCGGTTTGACCGTGACCCCCGAAAAGAAATGGGACGCCATCGATTTCCTCTTCGATGAGTTCCTCAACACCGAGTCGTTGGCCAATGAAGGCGAGGGCCCGGACACCACGAGGATTGATAGCGTTTTGAGGTTGGTAAGTTGATGTTGGATGAAGAACTCCCCGACGACGTGGCAAAACTGCGCCCGCGCAAGCTTCGGCTGGGCCCGGATGTAGAACGCCTGCTTGAAGGCGTTGCCGGTGTGGAAGTCGACCCAAAGAAGGCGCGGAAGGCCAATGGATTGCGCCCTAAGGCCAACAGCGTCAACGCGGCCCGTTGCGCAGGGTGTGGCCAGATCGAATACATCACGCGCGAATATTGTCGCTGCGGACACTACCTGACTGGCCAGATCGAAGACGAATACCTTGCATGGGAACGCAACCTGACAGAAACACACGAGCGTCTCTCGACTGAAGCGGATCGCAAGCTGAAACCGTTCAAGATCATGGCACTCGCAGCTATTCCTTTCATCATCTGGCCGCTTCTCTATCCCCTGCTGTTTGACGACTTCGGATCGTTGACCACCTGGCTCTGGATGCTGCCCGGCATCGCGATTTTCGGCCTTTTCGGCCTGGTTCAGGCAATTGTGACTGCCGAACTCAACGACAGCGCTCAAGCTCTCGCAGCCGCCAGCTTCGAGCAATTTCTGACTGAGCGCATTGGCATGCCGAGCAATTGATGCACATGACACTGTCCATTTTTTCTATTTCAGCCCGTGCAGTTTTTAACGCTTTGGTTCTGGGCAGTTTTTCTGCGCTCTCATGCGCCACGAAGTTATCGCCCGATCAGCTGGTCACTCCTCGTTCCAGTCTCGGAGAAAGGAGGCCAAAATGACGGAGCATGTTGTTCGGGAGGTGGATGCAACACCCTATGCAGCATCTCTCGTCGAGGGCCATCGCGACTTCGGCTACAACCTCGAGACTGCTCTCGCCGACATCATTGACAACGCCATCACCGCTGGCGCACGCACGGTGGAACTGATCGCGGACACTGTCGCGGATGAGCCATGGATCGCGCTGGCAGACGATGGTTCGGGCATGACGGAAACCGAACTGGTCGAAGCGATGCGTCTCGGGTCGAAGAACCCGACCGACGAACGCGAGGCTGAAGACCTCGGTCGTTTCGGCCTCGGCCTCAAGAGTGCCAGCTTCTCGCAGTGCCGAAGTCTGACGGTTCTGACACGGCAAGACGGTCGAACGTCCTGTGCGCGCTGGGACCTGGATCGCGTCGCGAAACGGAACGACTGGAGCCTCGAACTCATCGATAACCCCGAGGTCGTGACAGGCCATGACCTCCTCACGGAGACCGGAACGGTTGTCATCTGGGAGAAACTCGATCGCTTGAGTGGCGGCTACACCCATGACCGCGCTAAGCGGGCCGAGCATATGAACTCTGAGTTGTCCCGTGCCGAGCATCATCTGCGCTTGGTGTTTCACCGCTTCTTGGAGGGCGCCAAGCCACGGCTAAAACTGTCACTCAACGGTCGCCCGCTGAAACCCAACGATCCCATGGCAACGTCTCATGCCGCCACGCAGAAGGACCCGGAGGAGGTGCTTCGCTTGCGTCAGGGTGACGTCCTGATCAGATGCCACACGCTTCCCCATCACAAGCGGATGAGCCGGGAGGAATGGGAAGAAATTGGCGGTCCTGAGGGGCATCTGAAGTCTCAGGGCCTGTATATCTACCGCGAGAAACGTCTCATCATCGCGGGTGGGTGGCTGGGCCTGGCGCGCCAAACCGAACTGACGAAACTCTGCCGTATAGCAGTCGATATCCCCAACACGATGGACGCCGATTGGAAGATCGACGTCAAGAAGGCCTCGGCCCAGCTTCCCCCGGTGGTGCGTGAGCGCCTGAAGAAGGTGGTGGAAAGGTTCGTTGGCACATCCAAACGCACCTATCGCAGCAGAGGCCAGAAGCTGGTCGATGAGACCCGTTTTCCGATCTGGAATCGGGTGCAGAAGGATGGGCAGATCGTCTTCCGCCCCAACCTGGAGCACCCGGTCTTTCGAACCTATTCCGATCAGTTGCCAGAAGAGCTGCGAGAGGGTTTCGAACGTTGCCTGCGCATCGTTGGGTCTGGTCTGCCGATCGAGACGCTGCATGCTGAACTTGTGGGGAATGCGGAAGCGGTCACGGCTGACGAGACATCAGCAAACGACCTCGAGGAGTTGGTCTACTCCCTCGCGGTGACCCTGATGGAAAACGGTGTGCCGTCCGACGCTCTGTCGGACACGCTGCAGAGTAACCCATTCTTGCGAGTGCGGTGGGAAGCCGCCGCGCCGATTCTGGAAGATTTCTTGAGGACACGGATTTCATGAATGAAGCCATTGAGACAGTGAAGAACATGGTCGAAAGTGGCCTGTTCAATCAGGCACGGAAGACCGAAGACGAGTTGCGTAGTATGATCCGAGGCGTCGCAGCTTTGGTCCCGCCGGGCCTCAGTGATGAAGAGATCGAGCAGATTGCGCGTGAGATCGAGCACAAGCAGGGTATCAAGGCTGGACTTGGTGCGGTGGTCGATAGCGAGGATTTCGAACCCTGGCTGGATGACGCGAAGCCGTCGATCGAGCCTTTCTACTGGAACCGCTACCAGAAATTGCTCCTGCAAAACGGCCTGCCGAAAGACGTGGTGATTTCCACGGACACGGTTACGGACAAAATACTCAGCCGTCTAGGCAATCCCGAGAAGCATGTGCCGTGGGATCGACGCGGCATGGTGGTTGGCCACGTCCAAAGCGGAAAGACCGCCAACTATACGGGCCTGATCTGCAAGGCTGCAGATGCAGGGTACAGGCTGATCATCGTCATTGCGGGTATTCACAACAACCTTCGAAACCAGACTCAGGCCCGGATCGACGAGGGTTTCATCGGCCGCGATACCGGAAAGTCCCAGGAAACCAAGAGGGGTGGGGCGAAACACATCATCGGCGTTGGCCATTTCGACCCGAACAACACGCCCGTCAGCCTTACCAACACGCTACGGGATTTTAACAAGGCCACGGCTTCCACCAACACGAGCGAGATCGACTCTTACAAGGTGCCCGTCGTTCTCGTGATCAAGAAGCAATCGAATACACTTCGCAATCTGCTGCAGTGGCTTAAAGACAATAGTGCTCGCGGTGACCGTGAGATGATTGATCAACCTATGCTGCTCATTGATGACGAGGCTGACAACGCTTCGATCAATACAAAGTACAACAAGGAGGAAGTAACAACCACAAATAGGTTGATCCGCGAACTTCTGAACACTTTCCACCGGAGTTGCTATGTCGGCTACACAGCGACTCCTTTCGCGAATATCTTCATCGACCCCGATCAAGACGATGAAATGCTGGCGGAAGACTTGTTTCCGAAAGATTTCATCATCGGCCTCGATGCTCCATCCAATTATTTCGGAGGCAAAAAAGTCTTTGTCGAAGGTTTGCCCGATGATGAAGATCCAACTTGGTTGAGGTATGTCGAAGACAATGAAGATGTCCTGCCCGTCAAACATCCACAAGATTTTGTCGTGGAGGCACTACCGGACTCATTGGTGAAAGCTGTTCGCGCTTTCGTGCTTACTGCTGCTATTCGTTCGCTAAGGAATCAAGAGCACAAGCACTGCTCGATGTTGGTGAACGCAAGTTTTCGGAACCCCATTCAGTTACAGTTGCGGAACCGGCTGCATGAAGTTCTTCAAAGGATACAGAATGCTGTCCGAGTGAACGGTTCAACTGGTAGCAAGGGAGTTGCAGACCCCGAGATTGCAGCGTTGAAAGAGGTGTGGGAAAACGAATTCAAGAAGGCCTACCCCTCATGGGATGAGATTCAGGTCGCGCTGCATGAGGCCATAGCTGCTGCACAGGTCGTGTTGGTGAACTACAAATCGAAGGATGTCCTGGAATATCCCGATGAAGTTCGTGGCAAAGCGGGTAGAAAATACATTGCAGTCGGCGGTTTTTCTCTATCGCGTGGACTAACGCTCGAGGGGCTGACGGTAACCTGGTTTCTACGCAACACGAAAATGTACGATACCCTCATGCAGATGGGGCGTTGGTTCGGGTATCGGACCGGATACGAAGATCTTTGCCGTATCTGGATGCCAGCGGAGGCTATTGGATGGTACGCATACATTGCGAACGCCACGGAGGAATTGCACTCAGAAATTCACGATATGGCGGCTGTTCCGACAGCCACTCCTAGGGATTTCGGCCTAGCGGTACGAAGTCATCCAGCTTCGCTACTCGTCACAGCACGCAACAAGATGGGGTCGGGGACAAAGGTCACGACACTGATCGGGCTCTCCAACAAATTTGTCGAGACATCGAGAGTAGGCATTAAAGCAGGCGATCTTTCCGCGAACATTGAGGCGGCTAAATCTCTGCTCTTAAAGCTCAAGGGCGCGCGCTTTGAGAAAGAGCGATCGTCTTGGGGAGCCTTGTATCGCGGCGTACCGGTACAGTTCATAGACGAGTTTCTTGCCGCGTGGCGAAACGCCGAGCAGAGCGTCACGACTGCCCCGGACCCAGTTAGAAAATACATCGATGCGCGAAGAGCGGACGAGTTGCAAACGTGGGATGTATTAGTGCCCAGCCTAACCAAAGGCGAATCCGACGAAACGCTAGGCATGCCGATCGTGCCCGCGACGCGATATGTAGACCTGCATGATCTGCAACATGATTTCATGTCTTTCAGTGGGAAGCGAATGCGTGTTGCGTCTCGGGGAATTGAGAAGGCTGGTGTAGACCCGGCAAAGGCTGAGGCAGCTGAGGCGCGGTATCGGGAAGAAAACGGGAAGGCTGACGGTGAACGTGTGAACTATCCGGACTCGATCTACCGACGAGAAAGAGATCGCGGCCTTTTCATTCTCCATTTCGTCAAGGCAAAGGCGCCAGATGGAAAGGAAGATGCCAAGGAAGTCGGCCTGATACCTGCTGACCCTGTGGTGGCGTGGGGCATAAGCCTTCCAGTGTCTTCTCGCCCGACCGAACGTGTCGAGTACGTAGTGAACACGGTGCGCTATCGGGAGCTCTTCGGTGAAGAAGACGCAGACGAGGATCAGGAGGCAGCTCTTGAAGCCTCGTGATCCGTGGAAAAGACTCGACCCGGACGAAGCAAAGCGGGTCGATGTAGAGGGCCGCTTCGATTTCTTCTGGGTTGTGCTGGACGCCGGCACGCCCGGCCTGATGCTGAAGCTGCCCGGCGTGCCGCAACCACTACCGCGTCTGCCGAAATTGAAGAACCTTGTCGCCTCCTTCCGACCGGTTGCGGGAGGATCGGCATTCGTTCTGGGTCTAAAGGAAAGAAGTCAGGTCGAGATCTTCGAGGCTCTTTGCCGGGATGTGGTCGAGGCCGGGGAAGCCGGCACGGATCGCGACGAAGCGCTCTCGAGAGCGCTTCAACGCACGCGGCGCTGGTATCACCTTCTGCGTGGCGGAAAGACCAATGGTTTGTCCGTTGAAGAGCAGCGGGGGCTTGTCGGCGAGTTGGCCTTCCTTCGGGACCTTGTTTCGGCCTTCGGACCTGACACTGCAATCGAGGCGTGGACCGGACCGACCGGTTCCGCCAAGGATTTCGAGCTCATCGGCAGCTGTGTCGAAGTGAAGGCTAGGCGGGTGGCGGCAAAGCCGTTCGTGGCCATTTCTTCGGAAGATCAACTTGCTGATGTCGAAGGGAGCCGCCTTTGCCTGCGTGTCGTCAACGTGGCGTCGGCCGTTCTGCCGGAAGGTCAGAGCCTGCATGATCACGTGAGAATGACCGCCGAGATGTTCGAAGAAGACGGCGCGGCCTTCGAAGCGTGGGAGGAGGCGCTGTATTCGACAGGCTATGATCCCGAGAACGATTACGACGACCGAAGATGGCTTCTTGGCGCTGCGACCGATTACGAGGTGACAGAGGGCTTCCCACGAATCTCCGCGCCTCTTGCACCTGGCGTGGAGAATGTCCGGTATTCGATTGCTCTCGATGCCTGTGAACCGTTCAAACTGGAAGGTGATCTGATCGACGTGATCCGGAAGGGACTTGAGCATGAGTGATCTCGAAGAATTTCATCATGAACTCATTGCCGATATCCAGGGCGATGCAGACGTCCTCGGACTTGTGACGGTTGAGGCGTTTTTCGAGAAGGTGGGCGATCTGCTTACCGAAGCCGGGGAGTTGGACGGAGCCAACAGGGCGTACTTCGAGGGCGGCGGCGCCAGCAACCCCATGCGGATCGACGGTTACGGTGGCGACCCAAGAGATGGCGATGGCGTCCTGAGCCTCGTGTTGTGCGACTTCGAGCTTTCCGACGAGGTGCGTGTTCAGAACAAGGATCAGATTCAGCGCCTCCTGCAGCGGCTCTACAGGTTCGTTGTTTCAAGCCTGAAGACCGATTTTCGAGAGCAATTGGAAGAGACAAGTGCCGGGTTCGGCGTGTCCGATCTCATCGCCACGACTTGGAAGGATGTCGAGAAGGTCAAACTCATCATCGTGACCAACGCCGACTTTCGCGCCCGTGCCGATGCGGCAAACGTGAAGGATCTTGATGGCAGACCTGTCACCCTCAGTGTTTGGGACCTAAAGCGCCTGAAGCAGTACATGGAGCAGGGGCAGGCGCGGGCGAACCTGATCATCGATTTCGACAGGGATTTTGGCGGGGGCGTTCCCCTTCTTGCAGCCTCCGGAAGCGACAGTGCGCTCGAAAGCTACCTTGCGGTCATTCCCGGAAAGCAGCTGGCCGCAATCTACGACAAGTGGGGACCGCGCCTGCTAGAGGCCAACGTGAGAAGCTTTCTTCAGGCGCGCGGCAAGGTGAATCAGGGCATCCGTAACACGATCCGAGATGAGCCGCACATGTTCTTTTCCTACAACAACGGGCTCAGTGCGACGGCCGACGCGATCGAGGTGGAACAGACCGATCTGGGGCTCCGGCTGGTGCGGGCGGACAATCTGCAGATCGTCAATGGTGGGCAGACCACGGCCTCACTCCACGCGGCGCGAAAGGCGTTTGCCGAACAGTTGGAGCAGGTTCATGTCCAGATGAAGTTGACCATCGTTCCGCGAGAACAGTCCGAACTCGTTGTCCCGCGCATCTCGGAATACGCCAATAGTCAGAACAAGGTGAACGCGGCAGACTTCTTCGCCAACCACCCCTTCCACATCCGGACGGAAGAGCTGTCGCGCAAGGTTTTGGCGCGGGGAGAGGACGGGTATCGGGACACGAAATGGTTCTACGAGCGCGCAAGGGGACAGTATGCCGACGAACGCGGACGCAGGACCATTGCTGAGCGCAAGAAGTTCGATGCCGAGTTTCCGCGCTCCCAGTTCCTCACGAAGACCGACCTGGCCAAGTTCGAGAACACATGGGCGTGCCTACCGCATATCGTGAGCCTCGGTGCACAGAAGAACTTCGCGGAATTCGCCAAGCATATCGGCAAGCGATGGGGTTCCGAAGGTGCGGCATTCGATGAGCTCTGGTTCAGGCGCATGATCGCAAAGACCATCATCTTCCGGGCCACCGAGAAACTGGTTTCGGGCGCGGAATGGTACGAAGGCGGATACCGTGCCAACATCGTGACCTACGCGATTGCCAAGCTCGCCCATGATGCAGAGAAACGGGAGATGGTTGTCGACTTGGACGCCGTCTGGAGATACCAGGATGTCTCGCCCGATCTGAAGGCGGCGCTGTTGGTTGCTGCGGCAGAAGCTCAGGACGTCATCACGCACCCGCCCGAGGGCGTGCGCAACTTCAGCGAATGGGCCAAGAAGCAGGCTTGCTGGAAGGGGCTGGAGGATCGTGAGTTGAGCTATCCGGAGGAATTCGATCGCGTTCTGATTTCGCCGGACCTGGCCAATGAACGCGCGAGAGAGGCCCGTGCGGACAAGGCTGTCGAGACCAGCGTCGAGGCCGAGCTCGAGGTGCATAGGCTCGGCGCCGCGTTTTGGGCAGAAGCCCGGAATTGGGCGCGGGAGCGTGGGCTTCTGTCTCCGCGAGAAAATGGCGTTCTGGAAACCTGCGCCGCGATCCCAAGCAAGATGCCTTCGGACAAGCAATGCGCTGTTGCCATGGGCGCTCTAGAGAAACTTAGGCAAGAAGGTTATTCTGAAGGTGTCGCAGTAAGTTCACGCCTCGCAAGATCCTCGACGTGATCTTCGATCATCTGTTGAATTTCCTCCTCCGTGTGAAAATACGCACCCAGTCCAGTCAAATATGAGAGTCCGGATGCCGCCAAAACGGCAATAAATACCCAAAATATTACACTTCGCCAATATTTGGAAAAGAAGCGGGAAGCCAGTTTGTCAAGCAAATCAGGCTCCAAACGCTCTACGACGTCCCCCTTCAACTCCTCCCGGATGCGCTTCTCCATTTCGGCCGTCTGGAGGAAAGTTCCGGAAAATCCGCCAACCATATCCGTCAGTATCTTCTCCACATATTCAGAATGTGTAAATCTGGTTGCCTTTGGCATTTGCCCGTCTTTTGCTTCGTCATGCTGGAAGAATAGAACCCTGAAGAATTCATCACCCGCTTTCAATCGGATAGGCTTCTTTGAGAAATTGATGACAAGGCTTCCGATGGGCCCAAAGAAGTTTGCATCTACAAGGCCGACATCGAGCGCCAACATGCCTTGCTTGGTGAAGCCGCTCCGCAGAGTCACCAGAGCCGTGACGCGCGCGTCTTCGATTTGAAACTTCTCTTCGGATATAACCCACGCCAGCCCACCCGGCTCGAGCGTGTAGAAGGTCGTCGGTTTCCTCGGATCGTAGGTCTTCGCCTCTTCGCCGGTCGGAATGATCGAGTGAATCCTCAGATAGTAGCACCCACCTCGGATGTTCTTGGGATCAGCATTGGCTAGCAGAGCTTGATCAGTTATCTGGTTGCCTGTGATAAGCATGTTTCGAACTCCAATGAGGCGACTAGCCATGAACATTTTCAACTGTGATAGATGGGATGCTCGGTTCTTTGCAATGGCAGACCTCGTCGCGTCGTGGAGTGAAGATCGCAGCAGGCGGGTCGGTTGTGTTATCGTTGGCGTTGCCAACGAGGTCAGATCGACCGGCTACAATGGCTTGCCAAGAGGTGTGAGTGCAGAACACACGGAGCGTCATTCACGCGAAAACGGCGAAAAGTACATGTGGTTCGAACACGCCGAGCGAAATGCGCTGTTCAACATGCTACGTGCTGGCGTGTCCACGTCGAACTGTCGGATGTATTGCAACAGCTTTCCCTGCGCTGATTGCGCTAGAGCAATTATCCAATCGGGGGTTAGCGAGCTTCGGACCTTTGCGCCAGATTTGAACGACAAGAAATTCGGCAGGCACTTTGAGGTCGCCTTGGACATGTTCAAAGAAGGTGGCGTGACGGTTAGGTTTTACTCGCGAAACGACAGTTTGATATCCGGTGTTTTTGGCGTCTTGGAGGAAACACGGGACCCAGACAGCGGTTTTTTTCGGTAGTTTGTTCCGCCAACCACGCATCCACATGCCTCTTTGAGGCTAGGTGTCTCTCGCTTGGTCAAACCAGATCAGAAAAGACGGGTAGCAGAGCCTCCGCAATCTGCCGCGCAAGAAACGGCGGCACGGCGTTCCCGACCTGCACGAACTGTTCGGTGCGGTTGCCCATGAAGTGGTAGTTGTCGGGGAAGGTTTGCAGCCGTGCGGCCTCGCGTACCGTGAGGCTGCGGCACTGCGTCGGGTCTGGGTGAATGAAGTAGTGCCCGTCCTTCGAGATGTGGCTCGTTACCGTAGAAGCCGGGGCATTGCCGATCTGGACGCGGAACCTGTCATTGAACTTGCCCGTTTTCCAATTCTTGTGGTTTGGTGCCAGAATGTCCGGAAACTGGTGCGCACGCGGGCTCAGGCCCTCGGCCTTCGCGAAACAGGCGGCATAGAGGTAGCGGGCAAGATCGGATGGCATGTGACCCCGGGTTTCGTGACCCGAGACCCCGACCAGGTTCGGGTCGTCGAGGAATGCGGCAAGCTCTGGCTGCAGTTTTCTTGATAGCGGTTTTCGTGCGTGGCTCGTTCGGCCCATCTGAGACGTTGCCAGCAAACGTTCTTCGACACGATCCAACTCATTTTGAAAGCTGCGAAAGTTCTCGCCTGGGTATTCCCGAGTGATCTGACCAACGGCTTCGATCGCATCGACAACAGCGTCATACCAGGCATGTTCGTCGTCGCGTCTGCTTAATCCACTTCTCAGCCGCGGCAATCCGGTCAACATGTCCTTGACTTCTACCATCGTGCTCCGCCTATGAAGGCTGGGCGCGGAACCAGCGTCTATATCCGATCTGATGCCAACGATGATCACCCTGTGGCGTGCCTGCGGCACTCCATGGTCTTCTGCGCGAATGACGAAATCCTTCGGTTCAGGATGATCACCCGGCTGGATGTTGGCCGACAAGGAGAAAAGTCTGTAGCCGGGACCAGCATGTTGGAGATCAGACATGACCTGTTCGAAGATCGCCAGCCCCTCGACAGATGAAGAGAGCATGCCCTTGACGTTCTCCATTACGAACACTGCGGGGCTCAACTCATTCAATACACGACAATATTCGCGATAAAGGAAGTGACGCTCGTCGTCCTTCGGTCTGTAGTCCCGGATGCCTGCGTTTCGTGAGCGCCCGGCAAGAGAGTATGCTTGGCAAGGCGGACCACCGATCAAAAGCGTTCGATCGCCTGCTGTTCTGTTGGTTTCGGAAATCCTCTCCGACAGGAGCGCGGCGGTTTCTGCCTTCCCAAGCTCTGCGCAAACGGCCTCATTCTCGGCGGCATTCCATTCACGCGGATAGAGGTTCTTCCAATCCGGGCAGTCGTGCTTTCCGGAAATCCATGAGTAATACTCGGGTGGAAACTCGCGGAACTGGCGCAAGAACGCGCGAAGTCGGAGTGTCTTGTGTGCAGCACTATCCTTCTCAATCGACACAGAAATCTTGTAGGCACGAGAACCATCCGCCTGCATGCACGATGAAAATCCCTCGCCAAGGCCGCCCGGGCCGGAGAATAGATCAATTATCTGAACGGGTTTTGACACTGCATTACTCCTCGATCTCCTCTTTCCAGGTTTTCGGACTCATGGCAAGGAGTAGGAATGGTAGACATCGTTGATGCCAGAACCCGCTCACAGATGATGAGCAACATTCGCGGCAAGGATACAAAGCCCGAGCTTGCTCTCAGACGGGCTCTTCACGCGCGGGGTTTTCGATTCCGGCTGCATGTGAAGGATATCCCCGGAAGGCCTGACATCGTGTTTCCAAAGTATCGCGCGGTCGTGTTCGTTCATGGGTGCTTCTGGCACCGTCATGCCGGTTGTCGAAATGCAACCGTTCCCAAGACCCGCGCGGAATTCTGGAACAAGAAATTCGCTGCAAACGTGTCAAGAGACGCTGCCGTCCACGACAAGTTGACCAGGAAGGGGTGGCGAGTTGCCACCGTTTGGGAATGCGCTTTGCGGAACCCCAAAGCAGTGACGCAAACGGCAGAGATGGTGGCAACTTGGCTCAAGTCAGATGAGCCTGAAATGGAACTTGGTGAGCTTCAGGTCGAGCCGTATTAGGCAATGGCGCACCGGGCCGTTGTTGTTGCCCTATCAATATGCTTGAAGCATCTGGATCGAACGCCGCCCCATAGGGTTGTCGATTGACAACTTAACTCGGAAAGCCTATATCATGTCCCGTAAGCCGCACAAGTCCAAGGAGATCGAGGCGGTCTTGCGTGAGCTGGAAGCCTTGGGGTGGACGGTCACTCTGCGTTCCGGGCGCGGTCATGCTTGGGGCCTGATCAGGTGCCCGAACAACGATCCGGACTGCCGGTGCGGTGAGTTTTGTCAGATGGGTGTCTGGTCGACGCCACAGAATCCGGGCCGGTTTGCCCGGCAACTAAGGAATCGGGCGCTTGGCTGCACGAAGCTAGGCAATGCCGATGATGGCGCTCAAGAGGATGAATGACATGGCAGAGATCGAATTCGAACTGGTCTTCGCCCTTCCCGAAGGCGATCACGATGCGTTCGAACTGATGGATGCGGTCTTCGAGGCCGGATTCGAGGACGCCATCGTTGGCGCTGGTGTCCCTGGCATGATCGGGATCGCGCTGGAAGCTGCCAGCGATCACGCTGAAGACGCCATTCTAGATGCCGCGCGCGCGATCCAGAAACAGCTTCCTGCTGGGTCTGTACTGCGTGAAGTGCGCCCGGACCTGGTCAGCCTCGCTGATGTGGCAAAGCGGCTCGACGTGACACGCCAGTCTCTCCAGAAGCGAAAAATGCCCTTGCCGAGCCAAGGCGGCCTGTTCCGTATGGAAGAGGTTGCCGTGGTCATCATGGAAGCCGCGCAAGGTAAGGGCGCAGGAACGCGCAAGGGGCGTTTCTCGGTCGAGAAGGCTGCTAGATGGCTGAGTGCCGGCAAGCCTGCGCGCAGAGTCAACGCTGGTCTTGCCGTTGGCTTCATTGACGGCGCGACGCTGGAAATCCGTGAAGATGCCAAGCACTTCCTCTACGCGGAAAATCCGGCAACCGACCCACGGAATAGTGCTGGCGCGGCCTGAACTCCCCCAAGGGTCTTTCGCGCGCCAAACCATAGCATGGCAAAGGGCGCGCATTTGCCAACCTGTAGCTTGGCAAATGGCTCAGTGCGTCAGCCCTTGATCCATGTCCCGCTCCCGCACCTCTAGCTCTGCTTCAGCCGATCTTCGGCGTCCCTCGCTAAGCTCAAGCTCTCGTTCAACTTCGTGTCCAGCGCGTTGTAGGTGGCCTCTTCGCTCAGCAAGCCACGCAACGCCTGCATTGACGCGATCTGCGAGCGTATGAGCAATGTCGCGCAGGCCGCGATACCATCCAACTGGGCTTGCAGTCTCTTCGTCGAGCGCGCTTCCAAACCGCTCAATTCCGCGGCTGAGGTTTCGCAGGCCGTCACCAACCGCTCGACGCAGGCGAGCAAGTCGCGCTCCAAGGCTGTCAGGGGCGTCGTCATTCATTTCTCCTCGATCTTGATGCAGATCACCGGCGTCCCGGCCAGCGTGCAGGTCTTCAGCTCCGTCCTGTCGGGGTCCAGCGTCAGCCAGGTCCGCTCGCCCTGGTCGATCCGCGTCAGGCCCAGTTCCGTCAGCTCCGAGCGTGTCAGCATGGACGTCCAGAACCAGCTCGCGGCCATCATCGAGGCGATCCCCGTCACAATCATCCCCGAGATCACCCAGGGCGAGATCGTCAGCCAGCGCCTGATCTGTTCGGTCCGAGTCTCGAACAAGCTCCTGTTCTCGTTCAGGAAGCGGCGCGTATCGTTCTCGATGGTACGCCGCGCGTCGCTCGCAATGGCCGTCAAATCGGTCCTGAAGCTCTCCAGCTGGGATTCCATCGAGGCGGCGTAGTCCTGGCGTATCGTGTCGAGTTCCGCGTTCAGTTTCTCGCTCAGCCGGGTCGGCTTGCCAGTCTTCATGGAAAATCTCTCCCTTCAGGCGCCAGCGTTCGCCGGTTTCGGGGTCCTGTGCGGTCAGGTAGGCTTTGCCGATGCGGGGTAGGTCGAAGCCCGCATCCGTGAGCACGTCGATCATGCTGGCGCGATCCTCGATGAGACCCATCGAAATTTGGTCGAGGATCCACGCATGCAGCTCGTCCCGGCCATGGGCGCGAGTCGGGGCCTCGATGGTGTCGCGCACCTCCTGGGCACGCTCCAGCTCCATCGGATCAGCCCAGCCATGGCGCTGGTTCATCAGATCGCGCAGGCTGTCAAAGGCGTCCTGGTAGCCCGGTGGCGCGATGTTCAGGCTGCGCCCGCTGGTCAGCTCCAGGCGCGGTGTGCAGAAGTGCAACTCAATGCGGTCCTCGTGGCTGTGACGGACCCAGAGCATGTCGTATTGCTCACCGTCCAGCCCGGCGAAGGCCAGTTGCTCGAAAGCGTCCATCACCTCGGCCTGTTGCGCCTCGCTGGGCGCGTCCTCGGCGGCAAAGCTGATCACGCCCGCGCGGTAGGTCCACTGGTGGCGGCTGGCGTCGATCAGCGCCTCGGTGCGGCTGGGATCGCCGCGCAGCACCTCGGGCAGGGGATCGCGGGTCATGGTCAAGGGCTGGCCATCGGCATCGCGGATCAGGTCGCGGTTGCCGTCGTAGGCCAACACGCGCTCGGCTACGAGGTAGCCGACCGGCCCCGCGCCCGCGCCTTTGCCGTTGGGGAAGAACTTGATCAGCACCGCCGCGCCGCCTCAACGATCTGGGCGAGCTGGCGTTCGATCACTAGCAGGCGGCGCGCGACGGTCAGGCTGTCGAGGTCGGTGCGGCCCACCAGCATCGCGTGGTTCAGCCAGCGCGCGATCTGGTTGAGGTTGCCGCCGATGCGTCCGACGGCCAGCACCAGCGCCGGATCGACGCGCGGCACTGGCTTGCGGCGGCGGGCCTCGGTCAGGCCAAGCGCCTCCCGCAGGAGCGTCGCGGCGGGCAGGCCAGCGGCCTCGGCCTTGGCGCGCAGCTGGGCCTTCTCGGACGCGGTGCAGCGGAAGACGAAGGTCTCGTTCAGCGGCTCCTTTGCGCGGGATTTGCCCGCGCCGGTGGGGTTCGAAGGGGAGGCTTGCCGCCCCTCGCAAGGTCCCCTGTCATCCGCGCCAGCGTATGACATGGGTCGCCTTGCTGTTTCCTCAGACCGCATGGCGGTTCTCTCCCACGGTTGGGGCAACATCCTGCGGAAGACCCGATGCGCGCTGCATGTGACGCGGTGCAAAGGGCGTGATGCGGGGTGCGGAAGACGTTGTGCTTTCACCATCCTGCGCGTGACGGATGACATCCCGCAGAAGACGTAACTGCGCCTGCCACTCCTCGCTTTCCACCGGGGCCGGTGTCCGGGACGGAAGCCAGAAGCCTAGGTGATGCTCGTGCGGCGACAGGGGTAGGCTGCGTTCCAGCGTGGTCATGCCTTCCCGGGCCAGCCGTGCATCCCACTCCCGGACAAAGCAGATGCCCCTCGGGACAAACACAAGGTCCGGGCGCGTTCCGCCGGATTGCCTTTCATCGGGCAAATTCGGCGCGGACGCGCGCCCTTGTTCTTTTCTAAGTTCTTGTTCTCTGTTCGGGGGGCGATCCTGTCCCCCTTTCCCGGACAGGTCTGTCCCGCTTTGCGGACAGGAGTGTCCCCCTTTGGAGCGGCTAAGCGGGACAACCTTGTCCCCCTCCCGGCGGCGCTCGGTGGCCCGTTTCAAGGCCGCTTCGGTCGGGCGGTAGCGCGAGGATTTCCCCTTGTTGGTCCCGCGCTCGATGGTCATGTGGCGCGCCGCCTCGACCTTGTTCAGTGCCCGCTTGACCGACTTGGCGTGCTTGCCGATGGCGGCACCTATGGTCTCGAATGACGGGCGGCTCTCGCCGGTCTCGTGATCGGCATGGGCCAAGGCCAGATAGAGCGCAACGCGCAGAGCGTTGTCGTCCAGCTCATGGTCCGTGACCATCTCCAGAAGGTATTGCAGCTTGATTTTGCAGAAGGGCAGAAGCTCAGACATCGGCCCCTCCCGCGATTGCGATCACGCCCGCGATCTGGTATCCATGCCGAGCAAACTTTTCGATTTGGCCGTTGACGCGGGTGCCAGCCCGGTCAGCGGCCTTTCGGTTTCTGGGACCAAGAGACTCGGGAAAACGCCCCCAAAGAACCGCAAAATCCGGATCAAATCCGGACCGGCCCTGAATGAGGGCCGGAACAACAATTGCTAACTGTCTGAATTTATTGGTCGGAGTGAGAGGATTCGAACCTCCGGCCCCTGCCTCCCGAAGACAGTGCTCTACCAGGCTGAGCTACACTCCGTCCGTGAGACAGCCGATTACATAAGCGCCCCTTCATTTGCAAGGACGGAATCGCCCCACGGAGAAAAGTCGCGCCAGCCAGAGCGTCGCTTCAGCCTAGCTGTGCGCGAACCACACCCGACCGCCTAGAGACTGTCGGTCAGTGCCGCGACGATCGCGTCGCCCATTTCGCTGGTGGTGACGGGCTGTACCCCCTCTTCGCCCAGCAGGTCCGCCGTACGCAGGCCGTCGGCCAGCACCTTCTCAACCGCCGTCTCAAGGCGCTTGGCCTCGTCCCCCTGGTCGAAGCTGTAGCGCAGCGCCATGGCGAAGCTGAGGATACACGCGATCGGATTGGCCTTGCCCTGCCCCGCGATGTCCGGTGCCGAGCCGTGCACGGGCTCGTACAGTGCCTTGGGTCGTCCGTTGGCCATCGGCGCACCCAGGCTGGCCGAGGGCAACATGCCGAGGCTGCCGGTCAGCATCGCGGCGGCATCCGACAGCATGTCGCCAAACAGGTTGTCGGTGACGATCACGTCGAATTGCTTGGGCCAGCGGCACAGCTGCATCGCGCCGGCATCGGCGTACATGTGGGTCAGCTCGACATCGGGGTAATCCTCGTCATGCACCTTCTGCACCACTTCGCGCCACAGGATGCCCGATTCCATAACGTTGGCCTTTTCCATCGAGCAGACCTTGTTCGAACGCCGCCTCGCCAGTTCGAAGGCCGAGCGTGCGACCCGGTCGATCTCGGACTCGGTGTAGCGCTGCGTGTTGATGCCGACCCGCTCGTTGCCTTCCTGGATGATCCCCCGCGGCTCGCCGAAATAGATGCCGCTGGTCAGTTCGCGCACGATGACGATGTCGAGGCCCGCGACCACGTCGCGCTTGAGGCTCGAGAAATCCGCCAGCGCGTCAAAGCACTGCGCCGGGCGCAGGTTCGAGTACAGGTCCATCTCCTTGCGCAGGCGCAGAAGGCCACGCTCCGGCTTGACCGAGAAATCGAGGTTGTCGTATTTCGGCCCGCCCACGGCGCCCAGCAGAACGGCGTCCACTTCCTGCGCCTTGGCCATCGTGTCGTCATGCAAAGGGCTGCCGTGCTTGTCATAGGCCGCGCCGCCGACCAGATCCTCGCTCACGTCAAAGGCCATCCCGCGGTTGGACCCGAACCAGTCAATGACCTTGCGCACTTCGGTCATGACCTCGGGGCCGATCCCGTCGCCGGGCAGAATGAGAAGCGAGGGAGTGCTCATGCGGAATCCTTTCCAAATCCTGACTGTTGCCACCGCGTAGCCTGACGCGCGGGAAGGGTCAAGAAAGGTGGGGCTTCAATCCCTTGGCCAGCGCCTCCCAGACCACGGCGATACGGGGCGTGTGCCGAAGCGCCTGGTGCGTGGCAAGCCAGACCGGGAGGCTTGGCAGGTCGATGTCGAAATCCAGGTCCTCGACATCGTCGTGCAATGCGCCCAGCGCCTTCATCCCGAACCCGACGCCACATCCGGCGCGCACCATTTCCCAGCCGACCGTGTGGCTGTCGCAGCGATACGCGAACATATCGCGCGAGGCTGGCATGTTGCGCTCCTGCATGCCACGAATGATCTCCTCGTTCCGATCGTACCCGATGACCGGATGATCGAAGACATCCGCGATCGTGCGCGGGCGCCCGGCCTTTTGCAGGTAGCTGCGCGAGGCGAAAAGACCGAGCGGGAAGTCCCCCAGATGCCGGGCAACAAGTTCGAGTTGCTCGGGCCGATACATCCGTACGGCGATATCGGCCTCGCGGAAAAGCAGGTTCTCGCTGCTGTCGGACGGCACGACGTCGATGCGGATCCCGGGATGATCTGCATGAAGCGCGGCAAGGATCGGCGGCAGAATGTAGACCGAAACCGTATCGCTCGCCGTAATCCGTACGGTCCCGGTTGCCTCGGTTTGCTGGCCGGCAGCGGTCAACTCGATCTCGATCATGGCGCGATGCATGTTCCGTGCGGGCTCCAGCAGGGATTGCCCGTTTGCCGTCAATTCCAGCCCCTTGGGTTTTCGATGAAACAGGGCCTGGCCCAGCAGGTCTTCCAATTGACGGACCTGGCGGCCCAGGGTGGGCTGGCTCGTCCCCAAAAGGCGCCCGGCCGCCGAAAGCGACCCCTTTTCCGCCACCGCAAGGAAGGCCCGGACGAGCGACCAGTCAATATCTGACATGCGACTTACCATTCACGAATGAATAGCGAATGCGCAAATTTTGGCAATTCCTATTCCCATGTATGTATCTAACCTGAGGTCAATCCAAGCAGCACGAGGTGCGATCTGATGCAGAAGACCGTTCTTGTTCTCGGCCCCACCGGGCGGTTCGGGCGTCACGCGGCCGAAGCGTTCTGGAACGCAGGCTGGACCGTGCGGCAGTTTGATCGCGCCCGTGACGACCTGATGACGCAGGCGCAGGGCGCCGATATCATCGTCGCCGCCTGGAACCCGCCCTATCACCTCTGGGAGCAGGAGCTTCCAGGTCTTCACGCCAAGATTCAGTCCGCCGCCCGCTCCAGCGGGGCTGCCGTGCTTCTTCCCGGGAACGTGTATGTCTTCGGGCCCGACACCGCAAAACCATGGTCCGAAACGACGCGTCAGGCGCCTCCTACAGCGCTGGGGCGTATTCGCAAACAGGTCGAGCAAAGCTACCGCGACAGCGACGTACAGACGATTCTTCTGCGTTCCGGGGATTTCCTCGACATCGAGCGTGACGGCGGATGGCTCGACAAGGTCTTGATGTCACGCACAAGCCGGGGTCAGCTGCTTTATCCGGGTGACGCGGACGCCTTGCATGCATGGGCCTTCCTGCCCGATCTGGCCCGCGCCGCGGAACATCTCGCCCGGCGCAAGACCAGTCTCGGCCAGTTCGAGGAAGTCGTATTCCCCGGCTACGCGATAACCGGCCATCAATTCGCGCAGCACATGTCGCAGGCTCTCCACCAGGATATCAAGGTACACCGGATGAACTGGCTTCCCCTGCGGATGGCCGCGCCGTTCTGGCCGCTGGCGCGCGGGTTGCTAGAGATGCGGTATCTCTGGGACCTGCCGCACAGCCTGCAATCCGAACGCCTCGCCGAACTATGTCCGGATTATCGGGATACACCCATGGACGAGGCGCTGACCCAAGTCGTCGCGCCTTGGCGCAGAACAGCCCGACCGACACGATGCCGCTCGTGTCACTTCAGCAAGAGATCGACCCAGACAAGCCCGTGACGACTTGCGTCCTCCACGGATCCATTCATACCATCAGTGACGATCCCCGCCTTCAGGACCTCCAGATCCGCCGAAGGCAAAACATAGCTGACCCTCAAAGACCCCGGATCGGGACCTGGCCAGTCCACCGTATCAAGTCGTGGGTCACCGTCATGCCCGTCGCCCTGCGCCACACCGGCCGGTCGCATCGGCTTGGGGTCGATCATCCGGCCGTCTGCAAGTAACCGCCGGATCGCTGCTTTGCGTCCCGCCCCATCGACCGGGTCGAGATTGGCATCCCCTGCCAGCACGAAGGGCGGCTCGGGCCCGGCACCGAAAGCGCCATCGAGATATTTCAGCCAAAAGACGATTTCGTCATGATTGCGCCGCCCGTTGCGATCTTCCGGCCCGTCGAACACCGGCGGGCTGGCATGAAAGGTCAAGAGACGCAGCGTTTGGTCCTCGATCCGAACCGGAACGACCCAGTGTCCCACGGTTGAGAGACGCTGAACCTTCTTTACACGATCCAGCAAAAGTGGCGTACCGTCCTCAAGTCGCAAAAGAGCTTGGGGCATGTCGCGCCACAGGATGCCGCTGAAGTCGCGCACATCCTCGGTTAAGACGGGAAACCGTGACAGGATCGCCATCCCGCCCTGTCCCGCGAATGTGCCGTAACCCTGTGCGTCCCTGGGCCGGCCCTTTCGTCCATCGCCATCGAGATCCAGTCCGGTGGTCATGCCCGTATTGGGCCGCAGCGCAAAAACATGCGGCAAATCGTGCCCGTGCGCCGAGATCCGCCGCACCAGGGCGCGTGCTGCAATCAGATCGTGGTCGTAGTCGATACCCTGCAATGCGATGATATCCGGCGTTGCGCGTGCAATCAGCCGGGCCACGCTCTCGACCTGCGGGTCGTCCTCGGACAGGGTATCGCGCAACAGCAATCCCGGGCCCTCGCGGGCGAGTTCGGTGTTGAACGTCGCGATACGAACGGTGGTTTCGGCCGCCGCGGGTGAGATCGCCGCAATCAGGGCCAGAAGCCCCGCACTCAGGCGTTCTGCAAACCTTCCGCCTTTGCATAGACCCGGCGGCGCTTTTCTTCGATCAGTTCGGCCACGCGCATCAATGCGATACCACGCATGAGAATGCTTGCGGGAAGAAGAGCCCATACGGTCATCATCCAGATCAATGTTTGTTCGCTCTGAAACGACACCGGCTCGATCACCAGGGACGCCGCCTTCACGATTGCCGGGATCAAGAATGGCAGCAAAGCTCCTAACACAATGTTAAGACCCGAGTCCCGTCGGAGCCTGTCAACGATGTCGCCGCCGCGCGTCGGATCGAACAAGGGCAGGTTGACCCACACATTGAACGCGCCGTTGCGCATGGGCCATCCAAGAAGCCGCACCAGGATAACGAAGACCAGCACCATCACCAGTGACACGCTATAGGCCACGGCGGCCGCGATCCGCACCGAATTGGCAAGGTCCGGGCTGGCATCCGGCGGCAGCATCAGCACGACCAATCGCACCGGCGAGAACGGGAAATCCATCGCATTGCCGAGGGTCTGCGCGAAGTAGGTGAGGATCAGGGGGATCGGGCTGGGCTCGATCTTGCCGCGCGCGATCAACGAAAGCACCACCACGACAAGCGCCAGCGCGAGGAACTTCAAACGATTGAAGGGCGGAGCGAACCGGAATTCGACGATGCTGGGATAGCGGCCGAAATACTCGATGAAGGTAAGCAACGAGAACAGCAGCGCGATCACCACGACAATCTGTGCGGTGTCCATCGCGACCGACGGCAGCACAAGCGCCGGTGTTGCCACCAGCAAGGCCACGAGTATTGCACGCGTCAGCGCGCTGATGATCTGCGAAACCACTGCCCGGTTCCCTTACAACTGGCCTGCCACGGTTCGATGCCGCGACATTGTTCCAATTCGGGTCCGTCGATTATGACGGCTTGCCTCATTCTTGCCCAATTTCTGCCTTCTTTCACCATTCGGCTCAAGACACCAGTTCGTTAGACTTAGAATTTTCGGCGATTTGATGGTAAGGGTGGTGCCGGTTTGCATCAATAAACTGACGGATTTGAGGCGCCGTTGTGTTCACACGCAAGATGTGGGGGGTTCAAGCTAAGCCCCCACAATAATTCGTTAATATTAGATGTGCTTTTGATTAACCTTTTAATCTCAAGATTGCACCGGCCGCACATGGCAGCCGGCGCATCGCTTTCCTAGCGGGGTCAGACCCAGGGGCGTTGCGTCGCGGCCTTGGCCTCGAACGCGTCGATCGACGCGGCTTTTTCCATCGTCAGGCCGATATCGTCGAGCCCGTTCAGCAGGCAGTGCTTGCGCCAGGGGTCGACGTCGAAGCCGATCGTGCCGCCATCCGGGCCGGTGATTTCCTGTCGTTCCAGGTCCACGGTCAGCACCGCGTTCGATCCGCGCTCCGCATCGTCCATCAGCTTGTCGACCTCTTCCTGCGGAAGAACGATGGGCAGAATGCCGTTCTTGAAGCAGTTGTTATAGAAGATGTCGGCGAAGCTGGTGGAGATCACGCAGCGGATGCCGAAATCCAGCAGCGCCCAGGGCGCATGCTCGCGGCTCGACCCGCAGCCGAAATTGTCCCCGGCCACGATGATCTTGGCCTCGCGATAGGCGGGCTGGTTCAGAACGAACTCCGGAATCTCGTTGCCATTGTCGTCGTACCGCATCTCGTCGAACAGGTTCACACCCAGCCCCGACCGCTTGATCGTCTTGAGGAACTGCTTGGGAATGATCATGTCGGTGTCGATATTGACCAGCGGCATCGGCGCCGCGACGCCGGTAAGTTTCACGAATTTTTCCATCACACGATCTCCCGGATGTCGGTCAGTTTGCCGGTCACCGCCGCCGCCGCGGCCATCGCCGGGCTCATCAGGTGGGTGCGCCCGCCACGGCCTTGCCGGCCCTCGAAATTGCGGTTCGACGTGGCCGCGCACCGTTCACCCGGCTGCAGCTGGTCAGGGTTCATCGCCAGGCACATCGAACAGCCTGCAAGCCGCCACTCGAAACCGGCCTCGGTAAAGATCTCGGCCAGACCTTCTTCCTCGGCCTGGGCACGCACAAGCCCCGAGCCGGGCACGACCATCGCCCGCTTCACCTTGATCTTCTTGCCTTTCAGGATTTCAGCGGCGGCGCGCAGATCCTCGATCCGGCCATTGGTGCAGGACCCGATAAAGACCGTGTCAATCTCGATATCCTTCAGCTTCTGACCGGGCGTAAGGCCCATGTATTCCAGCGCACGCCGGGCCGCGTCTGTCTTGCCGCCGGTAAAGCTTTCGGGGGCAGGCACCTCTCCGTCGATGGGCAGCACGTCCTCGGGGCTGGTACCCCAGGTGACGACCGGCGCGATATCCTCGCCCTTGATCGTGATCACCTTGTCCCAATGCGCATCGTCATCGGAATAAAGCGTCTTCCACCAGTCCATGGCGGCTTCCCACTGTGCGCCCTTCGGCGCATGGGGCCGGCCCTTGATGTACTCGAAGGTCTTTTCATCGGGCGCGATCAGCCCTGCGCGGGCGCCGCCTTCGATCGCCATGTTGCAGACGGTCATCCGCCCTTCCATCGAAAGGTCGCGAATGGCCTCGCCGCAATACTCGATGACATAGCCCGTACCGCCCGCGGTGCCGGTGCGGCCAATGACCGACAGCGTGATGTCCTTGGCGGTCACGCCGGGGCGCAGCTTGCCGGTGATCTCGACCTTCATGTTCTTCGACTTGGTCTGGATCAGGGTCTGGGTGGCCAGCACGTGCTCCACCTCGGACGTCCCGATGCCGTGGGCCAGAGCACCGAAAGCACCATGCGTGGCCGTATGGCTGTCGCCGCAGACCACGGTCATGCCCGGCAGGGTCCAGCCCTGCTCGGGGCCAACAATGTGAACGATGCCCTGCCGCACGTCGCTGACCGGGTAATAATGGATGCCGAAATCCTTGGCGTTCTTGTCCAGCGCGGCCACCTGGGTGCGGCTGTCCTCGGGCATCGCCTCGGGATTCTCGCGCCCCTCGGTGGTCGGCACGTTGTGGTCCGGCACGGCAATGGTCTTGTCCGGCGCCCGCACCTTGCGGTTCGCCATGCGCAGCCCTTCAAAGGCCTGCGGGCTCGTCACCTCGTGCACGAGATGCCGGTCGATATAAAGCAGGCAGGTGCCATCCTCGGCCTCGTGCGCCAGGTGGGCATCCCATATCTTGTCATAGAGTGTCTTGGGGGACATCGGTCCTCTCCCGTCGTGTCAGTGGAAATTCATAACAATTCGTCGAAGGGCGCTGCCCTATAGACGCGCCAGAACCGCGCGTGCCGCACCAAAGAACCGCCAAGGCAGGCGCGCACGATCGTCCATGTCGAAAACCCGTATCATAAGTGTCAGATACAACCCCGCCCCGAGTCTATCAAGAGCACAACGGGCCCGCGGACCGAACCGCTTCTTCCTCTGGCCCTCAATATCCCGGGGGTTCGGTTGAAGCTGCGCTTCAACCCTGGGGGCTGGCCCCCAATTCATCAAACCTGCGCGGCGCAGCCGCACAACCAGATCGCGTCTCAGTCCGGCGCCAGCATATAGCCTTCGCCGCGCACGGTTTGCAGGTATCGCGGCTGTTTCGGATCGGACTCGATCTTGCGCCGCAGGCGCGTGATCTGGACGTCCACGGCCCGCTCCTGTGCCTGGCCCCGGTCGCGGCCCAGGTCTTCGACCAGCTTGGTGCGGCTCACCGGCTCGCGCAGGTTCTCCGCGAAGATCCGCATCAGCTGGACCTCCGTCGCCGTCAGCCGGATCATGTCCTCGCCGCGCATCAGCTCGGACCGCTCTATGTCGAACCGCACGGGCCCCATGCTCAGAACCTTGGGGGCTGCATGTTCGGGCTCGGCCTCCGGCATCCGGCGCAGGATCGCGTTGATCCGCAGCAGAAGCTCCTTCGGCTCGAAGGGCTTGGGCAGATAGTCGTCCGCACCGGCCTCCAGCCCGGCGATGCGCTCCTCCGTCTCTCCCTTTGCAGTCAACAGAAGGATCGGCGTGTCGATCGTTTCACGCAACGACCGCGTCAGGGAAACGCCGTCCTCGCCCGGCATCATCACGTCCATCACGATCAGGTCGAACTCCAGCCCCGACAGCACGCGGCGCGCATGATCCGCATCACGCGCCACGGACACCAGGAACCCGTTTCGCGCAAGAAACTTGCGCAACAAGTCGCGGATGCGCTCGTCGTCATCGACGATCAGAAGGTGCGGCGCCGGATCGTTCATGTGTCAGCCTCCCGGATCGCATGATACTTCCGCCGCATATCCGGGTCCATCATCGCTTCGAGCACCTGACGGAAACCCGCCACGGCCTCCGGTCCCGCCTTGCGATAGGCCGCCCGCATCCGGGCTCTTTGGGCATCGGACAGCGTCTGTTCCAGTCCGCGCCCCTTGTCCGTCAGCGTCAGATGACGTTCACGCCTGTCCGTCTTGCCCTGCTGGCTTTCCACCAGCCCATCCTCGATCAGCGTACGCAAGACCCGGTTCAGAGACTGTTTGGTAACCCCCAGAATACCCAGAAGATTGTTCACCGTCGTGCCGGGACGGCGCGCGATGAAATGAAGAGCGCGGTGATGCGCGCGGCCATACGCCATCGTGGCCAGGATACGGTCGGGGTCGGCGGTGAAACCGCGATAGGCAAAGAACATCGCCTCGATGCCCTGTCGCAACTGTTCGTCCGTCAGGAACAACAGGTTTTCGCCGCCATGCGCCTCGGCCATGTTCGCCCTCCCGTCACATACGGCGCCAAGATAAGTCAGCCTTGTTGACATTCCAAGATCAAACTGGTAGCGAATCGCAGTTTCTGCGCAATTTTATGTCCACTTCGGACGTTTCCAGCGCAACAAATGGAAAGAGGCCAGGCTGAGGAGGCGGAAATGGCAGCGTATGACGATCGCGACGGCAAGATCTGGATGGACGGCAAGCTGGTCGAATGGCGGGACGCGAATGTGCACATCCTGACCCACGGCCTGCACTACGCCAGTTCCGTCTTCGAAGGCGAGCGGTGCTACAACGGCAAGATCTTCGAGAGCCGCAAGCACTCGGAGCGCCTGCACTATTCCGCCGGCCAGCTTGATTTCGAGATCCCCTACACGGTCGACGAGATCGAGGCCGCCAAGATGGAGGTCCTTCAGGCCAACGGCTTCGACAACGCCTATGTGCGCGCGGTCGCGTGGCGCGGTGCCGGCGAGGACATGGGCGTCGCTTCGGCCCGCAACCCCGTGCGCCTGGCCATTGCCGCCTGGGAATGGGGCGCCTATTACGGCGACGCCAAGATGAAGGGCGCCAAGCTCGACATCTCCAAGTGGAAACGTCCAAGCCCGGAAACCATCCCCAGTCACGCCAAGGCCGCCGGTCTTTACATGATCTGCACCCTTTCGAAACACGCTGCCGAAGCAAAAGGCTGTTCCGACGCGATGATGTTCGACTATCGCGGCTACGTGGCCGAGGCGACGGGCGCCAACATCTTCTTCGTCAAGGACGGCGAGGTGCACACGCCCGATCCCGACTGTTTCCTCAACGGCATCACCCGCCAGACCGTCATCGGCATGCTGAAGGACCGTCAGGTCAAGGTGCACGAGCGCCACATCATGCCCGAGGAACTGGAAGGCTTCGAACAGTGCTGGCTGACCGGCACCGCCGCCGAGGTGACGCCCGTCGGCCAGATCGGCGACTACAATTTCGAGGTCGGCGCGCTGACCCGCGATATCGCGGAGAGCTACGAGAAACTGGTGCGCAGCTAAGGTGTTTCATCCGAAATGTCCTGCGGGGGGTAGACACCGTCAGATCGCCTGATCGTCTCCAGCCCCCGCAAAAACACATAGCGCGCAGCTTTGTCTGGCGTGCTTTCAAGCAGCACGTTACGAGCGAGCCATTCAAGATAGTTTTCCGCCTCGAAAGATACTGTAAATTGAATCTGTTTCGAAATTTTTGCTATAATTCACCGATTTTAGTGATTCCTCACCGATAATAGCCACTAGATACTTGTTTGACGAATCTCCAACCGTTACCTTTGAATGGTGCTGGCTGTGGAGGCTGAAATGTCCAAGCGAAACTTTGAAATCACCGCCGTCTGGGATGAAGATGCAAAAGTCTGGTACGCGGAAAGCGATATCGTCGGACTGCACGTCGAGGCTGAAACACTGGATGAATTCGAGAAGGTTGCCCGCGAATTTGCGTCGGAACTTATCGTGGAAAACCACTATGCTGGCGAGGACATTTCCAAGAGTTCTCTGGCGTCCTTGATACCCGCCATCTACTTGAAAACGGGCGGAAACGACAAGCAACATTGCTAGTGTTGGCAATTGACTGATCTTTATCGAAAGGTCACACGAATTCTCCGCCGGCACCACTATGCTAAGGCTTCAGGCGGAAAGGGTAGTCATGAAAAGTGGGTATGTGAACTTTCCGGGCCGACACTCATTGTTCCGAGGAACCTGAAATCACGCCACACGGCAAATGGTATACTCAAAGACGCCGGAATTGATGCCAAGCTCTGACAGTCTTTGGTCAACCTCTATCTCAGAGCTAGACGACAGCGCCACGCTGTCCTTCCACCACCACTTGCGTAATGGTGACGACGTGATGCGTCAGGTTTTACAAGCCTGTTCGGACATGGGCCTGCGGGACCTGCACATCGCGCCATCCTCGCTTTTTCCCTGCCATGCGGCCCTGATCCCGTTCCTTGAAGACGGGACCCTCACGCGGATCACCACGTCCTACATGAACGGGGCCCTCGCCGAGGCGGTGCAGCGCGGTCTTCTGCCTCATCCGGTCCGCCTGCAAACCCATGGCGGGCGGGCCGAGGCCATCGCCTCAGGCCGACTGAAAATCGACGCGGCCTTCATCGCCACACCGGCGGTGGATACCGAACGCAACCTCGGCGGCGCTGCAGGCCCGAATGCCTGTGGCCCGCTGGGATACGCCATGGTCGATGCTGCCCATGCCCGCTTTGTCACCGCTGTCACCGATCACTACGTCTATGACTTGCCGCGTGTCTGCATCCCGTCCGAGCAGGTCGATCACGTGGTCACCGTTGACAGTATCGGCGATGCGCAACAGGTGGCCTCCGGCACGACCGCCCGTGCGCCGTCGGCCAAGGGACAGGCCATCGCCGACCTGACCGCCCGCCTCATTGCCTGCAGCGGCCTTCTACGCGACGGTTTCAGTTTCCAGACCGGCGCCGGCGGGACGTCTCTCGCGGTCGCCCGCAGCCTTGCGCCGATCATGGCCGACCGCGGCGTCACCGGCGATTTCGCAGCGGGCGGCATCACCGGGCCTCTGGTCGACATGCTGCATGCGGGTCTGTTCCGGCGCCTTTCGGACGTTCAGGCCTTCGACGGTGCCGCCATCACCTCTTACGCCACCGACGCCGAACACCACGCCATGTCCGCCTGGGACTACGCCAGCCCCGCCAATCCGGACAGCGCCGCGTCGCGCCTCGACGTGATGATCCTCGGCGCGGCAGAGGTCGACATGGATTTCAACGTCAACGTCACCTGCGCCAGCGACGGGCGTATCATCGGTGGCTCTGGCGGCCATGCCGACACCGCGGCGGGCGCGAAGCTGGCCATCGTGACGACCCCGCTTTGCGCCGGCAGATTTCCGAAGCTGGTCGAAAGGCTGACCTGTCTCACCACGCCTGGCCACACGATCGGCGCCGTGGTCACGGAAGAGGGCATCGCTATCTCCCCCGCCGCCCCAGAACTGGCGCGGGCCGCTAAAAGCGCCGGGTTGCCTCTGACATCTCTCGATGACCTGCGCCGCATGGCCGAGGCGCAGGCGACGCAACACGCAACAGCTCGATTCACCGATCGGATCATTGCCGAATGCGAGTCCCCAGGCGGCACCGTGATCGACCGCGTGGGTGCGCTGGACCCTTAAGCAAAAGAAAAGCCGGGCACAGAGGCCCGGCTTCCCCTTTGGATATGTTCCTGTCTCAGCCCGGGCTGAGACCGCGCAGGCGCTCCGACCGGCGGCGCAACAACTCCACCGTCGTCAGCAGCAGGATCGAGATCGTCACAAGGATCGTGGCCGCCGCAAGGATCGTCGGCGAGATCTGTTCGCGCAGGCCGGTGAACATCTGCCACGGCAGGGTCTGTTGCTGCGCCGAACCGACGAACAGCACCACCACCACCTCGTCAAACGACGTGATGAAGGCGAACAAGCCGCCCGAGATCACTCCCGGCAGGATCAACGGCATCTGGACCCGAAAGAAGGTCGTGACCGGGTTCGCCCCCATGTTGGCCGACGCCCGCGTCAACGAGCGGTCGAAGCCGACCAGCGTTGCCGTCACCGTGATGATCACGAACGGCACGCCTAGCGCCGCGTGCGCCAGGATGACCTTCACGTAGCCCACGAAGGCTTGATCCAGCCCCAGGTTCGCCTCCAGCCAGTTGCCCAGAGGTGCATAGAAAAAGAACATCCCGGTGGCCGAGATGATCAGCGGCACGATCATCGGCGAGATCAGGATCGCCATGATCGCCTGCCGCCCGGGAACATGGCTTTGCGAGAGGCCAATGGCCGCCAGCGTGCCAAGGCTGACCGAAATGAACGTCGCGAAGGGCGCGATGATCAGCGAGTTCTTCAGCGGCGTCATCCACTCGTCCGTGCCCAGGAAATCGCGGTAGTGCTTCAGCGAATAGCCCTCGGCCTGGAAGTTCAGCATCTCGGGCGTGAAGGTAAAGAAGTTCTCGGCGTTGAAGCTCAGCCACATCACCGGAATGAGCGGCGCGATCAGGAAGAAGAACACGAAGCCACAGATGAAGAGGAACGTGTTGTGCCACAGCACCTGGCCCGGCGTGTAATAGATGGGCACGTTCTTGCGGTAATCGCCGGTGTCGAGCCAATACGCGAACCAGCTGAGCACCGCGCCGATGATGACACCGGATATCGCTGCACCAAGACCGCCTGCAAAGAAGCCCGCGATGGCGAAGGCGGCGATGATACCCCACCGGGTCTGCGTGCGCTGGCCCGACATCTGGTGCGCCAGTGCCGCAATACCGGCCCCGATCACCGCACCCACAAGCGCGCCAAGCCAGGGCTGGCCATAGACGTTGCCCGCGACAAAGCCGAACATGGCGCCCAGAACCGCTGTCAGCGGCAGGGTGAATCCGGTCAGCGGCGGGCGCGGAATGGTGACTGTGTAGCCATCGTCTTGATCGGTCATGACCTAGCCCCCCAACTTGACGTTATCGATGCCCACGATCCTGTCGTAGCACCAGTAAAGCAGCAGCACGACGACCAGCAGGATGGTCCCCAGCGCGGCCGCAAGACCCCAGTTCAGCGAGCTGGAAATGTGATAGGCGATCCGGTTCGAGATGAAGACACCGTCGGTGCCGCCCACGATCTCGGGCGTGATGTAGTACCCGATCGACAGGATGAACACGAGGATCGAGCCCGCCCCGATACCCGGCACCGATTGCGGGAAATAGACCCGCCGGAAGGCCGTGACGTTGGTCGCCCCCAGAGATTTCGCCGCGCGCAGGTAGGACGGCGGGATCGTCTTCATCACCGAATAGAGCGGCAGGATCATGAACGGCAGCAGGATATGCGTCATGGCGATGATCGTGCCGGTCGCGTTGTTCATCAATATCAATCGGTTCGCGTCATCGACGAAGCCCAGCCACACGAGGATCTCGTTGATCACCCCCTGCTGCTGCAACAACACCTTCCAGGCGCTCGTCCGCACCAGAAGCGATGTCCAGAACGGCAGCAGCACGAGGATCATCAACACGTTCGCCGTGCGCAGCGGCAGGTTGGCCAGGATCCACGCCACCGGATAGCCCAGCAGAATACAGCTGCCGGTGATGATCAGCGACATGTAAAGCGTGCGCATGAACAGCTTGATGTAGATCTGCTGGTTCGCGGGCCGCGCCTCGACCCCGTCAAAGCCCAGCTGATAGTCCGCCGCGTTCAGGAAATACCCCGGCGTGTAGGACGCCTTGTAGACGCTGAGCGTCTTCCAGGTGAGCGGGTTGCCCCAACCCTTGTCGATCTCCAGAAACGCGTCCTTGAAATTCGGCTGCGGCTGTTCCGCCAGCATCTCCTGCGCCGCAACGAGCTGCTCTGCTCCGAAGCCGCTGTAGGAGGCCACATCGGCACCGGCCTGCAGCTCTTGAATCAGAGCGATCTTGACCGCTTCCCAGGGTTCTTCCTCGGCGACGACATCCTCTTCCGCGATGGCGGTATAGACGGCAAAGCTGGCGTATTCATAGGCGGTGCGCGGCAGAAGCGCGGAAATCTCCGCCCCCGGCAAAAAGCCGGTTCCGCCAGAATAGCTGTCGCCTGTCAGGACCTGAAGCCGCGTCCGGGCGTCATCCAGAACGGCTTGGTCGCTCTCCTCGGCGTTTTCTCCGCCGCGCATCAGGTCGAACCAGAAGGCCTCGTTGTCCCAGGTGTCCTCGGCAAGGTCTTCCAGCGCCTCGATCTGGTCTTCGCCGATCTCGTCAAGGTCGCGTCCGACAGACCGGAACTGCGAGGACAGGCCCGTTAATTCGTAGTTCAGGCGTGTGCCCAGCTTGGTGTGCTCCTTGGCCTCGGAGGCCAGGAACAGGTCGTAGTAAAGGGCCTCGTAGACCGGCTCGTCCGGCAGGTCGCTTGCGGTCGGGTCCCACTCTGCAATCGCGCTGACCGTCTGCGGCAGGGTATCGGGCACGATCGTGTTGTCGACCGACCGCAGCAGCATCGAGACGATGGGAACGATAAAGGTTACGAGGACGAAGATCAGCAGCGGAGCGATCAGCAGCAACGCCCGCATCTTCTGGCGGCGCAAGGTCCGCGAAAGGCTTTTCTTCAGCGGCGTACCGTCGGCGGCCAGAACAGGCCCGCCCTCGTTGCTGTCCGCAATGCGCAGCCCGTCATCGGGCGTGGGCGCCGCCTTGCCGGTCGTGGCGTCAGTCACATCGCTCATAAAGTCCCCGTCGGCAGTTTGTTGTTTTGTTTTTTGTCCGTGTGGAAGGGCCGCGGACGGCCCTTCCAGGTATCTCTAAGCGAACCGCTTATTGCGCCAGCCACGCCTGGAATTTGGCGTCGATGTCGTCGCGGTAGTCAGCCCAGAACTCGTAGTTGTAGAGGAACGTGTTCTGCGCATTCTCCGGGTCGGTCGGCATGTGCGGCGCCATGTCGATGCCCAGTTCCGCGTGCTGACCCACCAGCGGTGCCGAGGAGGCACGGGCCGGACCGTACGAGATGTACTTGGCCTGGTCCGCCAGACGCTGCGTGTCGGTCGCGAACATGATGAAGTCCTTGGCGCGAGCCAGGCGATCTTCGGGCAGACCTTCGGGAATGATCCAGCCGTCCAGGTCGAACACCTGCGCGTCCCACATCATGCCGATCGGCTGATCCTGCTCTTCGATGGCGGCGAACAGACGACCGTTGTAGGTCGAGCCCATGAAGACTTCGCCATCGGCCAGAAGCTGCGGCGTGTCGGCACCGGCGGACCACCAGATCACCTCGTCCTTGATGGTTGCCAGCTTGTCCAGCGCCTGTTGCTGACCTTCAGGGGTGGCCAGAACGTCATAGACTTCTTCCTTGGCGACACCGTCGCACAGCAGCGCCCACTCGACGTTGTTGATCGGACGCTTTTCCAGCGCGCGCTTGCCCGGATAGGTTTCCAGGTCGAACACGTCGCAGATGTCGTTGGGCGCTTCCACGCCTTCAGGCACCATGTCGGTGCGATAGCCGAAGGTGGTCGAATAGACGATCTGCGGGATGAAGCAGTCACCGACCAGCAACTCGCCGAAATCTTCCTCGGCCGAGGTGCCATCGGGCGCGGCGGCCAGGTCTTCCTCGGGGTCGATTTCCATTGCCAGGCCTTCGTCGCACAGGCGCAGCGCGTCAGCGGCCACGACGTCGACGACATCCCAGGTGATGTTGCCGGCCTCGTCCATGGCGCGCAGCTTGGCCACGGCCTCGTTCGAGCTTTCGTCCCAGATGACTTCCAAGCCTTCGTTCATTTCCTTGTACGGCTCGGCATACGCTTTCTGCTGGCTCGCCTGGTAGGCGCCGCCCCAGGATACGATGGTCATCGAATCCGTCATTTCCTGTGCGTGAGCCGACGCAGCAGCAACCGTCAGTGCGGTCGTCGCCATAAGTGTTTTCGTCAGTTTCATGTCATACTCCCAAAAGTACTCCCGTTTACCTTTCGGGCCCCATGTCACGGGAACAACATGCGGACCTCGTTCTATCCGGGCCGGCGCAATGGCCCGCCCGAATCCCTAAAAACTCCTAGTTCGCATCCAGTGCGCGGCAATCCTCGGGCAGCCAGCCGATCTCGATCGTCTCACCCGGCGTAAGCCGCGTCTGGTCCGGCGCGTTCCGCGACTTGATCACGAAATTGTCGTTGCCCGCCACGCTCAGACGGGTGCGGAAAATGTCACCCATGTAGATGAATTCCAGCACCTCGGCCTTGATCGTGTGGGTGCCTTCCTTGAGACGTTTCTTGTCGAATTCGACACGCTCGGGCCGGATCGAGACGCGCGTACGTTCGCCGACCTTGCTGACGTTGACCGGCTTGCAGTCGATGATCCCGCCATCGTCCAGCTGCACCTGGGCAAGACCGCCCTCGATCTCTTTCACGGTGCCTTCCAGCGTGTTGTTCTCGCCGATGAACTGCGCGACAAAGCTGTTTTGCGGGCTCTCGTACAGCTCGTCCGGCGGCGCCAGCTGCTGGATGCGGCCATCGTCGAACACCGCGACGCGGTCCGACATGGTCAGCGCCTCGGTCTGGTCGTGCGTCACGTAAACGGTGGTGATGCCCAGATCATGCGCCAGTTTGGTGATCTCGAACTGCATGTGCTCGCGCAACTGCTTGTCGAGGGCACCGAGGGGCTCGTCCATCAGAACCAGCTCCGGCTCGAACACCAGCGCGCGGGCCAGTGCGATCCGCTGCTGCTGGCCACCCGAAAGCTGTGCCGGGCGGCGGCCGCCGAAGGCGCCCATCTGCACCATGTCCAGCGCGCGCTTGACCTTGGCTTCACGATCGGACTTGCCGATCTTGCGAACCTCCAGCGGAAAGCTGAGGTTCTCGGCCACGGTCATGTGCGGGAAAAGGGCGTAGTTCTGGAACACCATGCCGATGCCGCGCTTGTGCGGCGGGATATCGTTGATCGACACCCCGTCGAGCAGGATGCGGCCATGCGTTGCGGTTTCGAATCCCGCCAGCATCATCAGACAGGTGGTCTTGCCGGACCCCGACGGCCCCAGCATCGTCAGGAACTCGCCCTTGGGCATGGAAAGGTTCAGGTCCTTCACCACGAGCGTTTCGCCGTCGTAGCTTTTCTGAACACGATCAAATGCGACAAACGCATCGCTCGCTTGCGATTCGGTCAAGAGTGTCTCCCCATATGTTTTTTCGTCGCGGTTGTTCCGCGTTTAACAGGAAATAAAGCCAGTTTCCGCCGGCGATGCAAGCAAACTCATTGAGTTTTTCCACAGCAGGCATCTCCGAAGGAAAATTAACCAAGGTCGCCCGGATTTAAGTCAGATTTCCTGCCTGATGACGCATCGCTGGCCTGTTGGTCCTCTGTTCACAGTGCTTGGATCGGGCAAGGGCGCCCGCAAACGGCCATTCCGGGACCCCACCAAGGTTCTGTCTATCAAGTTTTTTTTCGTGCATTCCGGTCGTCCAGCAGGCACCTTCGGGTCATCCCGGCACGTGCTGTCCGGCCCGACCAAGACGAGGAGCGATCAGACCATGAAAGACCTGCCCTTCACCCCCGTAGAGTACGACCGCCGCCTCAAGCGGGCACGGGCCGCGATGGAAGAACGCGGGCTTGATGCGGTCTTCATCACGGACCCGTCCAACCAGAACTGGCTGACCGGCTATGACGGCTGGTCCTTCTACGTGCACCAGGGCGCGATCCTGACGATGGACGGCCCGCCCCTGTGGTGGGGCCGGCACATGGACATGCTGGGGGGTCGCAGGACCTGCTGGATGGAGAATGACTTCATCCTAGGGTATGGCGACCATTTCGTGCAGTCGACCGAGCGGCACCCGATGCAGGACCTGGCGGAAGTGCTCAAGCGGTACGGGCTGGAGACGGCGACGATCGGGGTGGAGATGGAGAACTACTACTACTCCGCCAAGGCCCATGCTGTGCTCTGCGCCGAGATGCCGAATGCCAAGATCGTCGACGCCACCACGCTTGTGAACTGGCAGCGGATCGTGAAGTCCGACGAGGAACTGGTGCTGATCCGCAAGGCCGCGCGCATCTCGGAGAAGGTGATGCGCACCGCCATCGACATGGCCGAGCCGGGACTGCGCAAGAACGACCTCGTGGCCAGCATCCTGAAAGCCGGGATCGAGGGCGTGGACGACGATTGGGGCGACTATCCGGCGATCATGCCGCTGACGCCTTCAGGCCTTGACGCCACCGCCGCGCACCTGACCTGGAACGGCAACCCGATGCAGCCGGGCGAGGCGACTTTCTTTGAGCTTTCAGGGTGTTACCGCCGCTATCACGCGCCTCTGTGCCGCACCGTGTTCCTTGGCGGCGAGCCGCCGCAGGACATTCGCGACGCCGAGAAAGCGCAGCTGGAAGGCATCGAGGCGGGGCTGGACGCGGCCCGCCCCGGCAACCGGACGCGGGACATCGCGCAGGCGCTACTGGACGTGCTGGCCAAGTACGAGATCAAGCGCGAAGGGCGCATGGGCTACCCCGTCGGCGTCAGCTATCCGCCCGACTGGGGCGAGCGGACAGCGTCGATCCGGCTGGAGGACGAGACGGTGCTGGAACCCGGCATGGTGTTCCATTTCATGCCCGCGTTGTGGATGGATACCTGGGGTCTGGAGACGACCGAGACGATCCTGATCAACGAGGACGGCCCGGCGGAATGCCTGTGCAACATGCCCCGGCAGATGTTCGTCAAGGACTGACGCGACTCGGCCGGCGGAAACCCTGGTTAATGCCGGCGGGGTGCCGAAAACCACGTCGGTATCGCGTCGGTATTTGAGTGGTATTCCGTCGGTGGACCGCTTGGCGACCTAATCGTTACCGTGGCGCGCGGTGCTGCCCTGCGCCACGGTATGTCACACGGCTCAGCTCGCAGCCTTCATAAGACCTTCATCTTTCAGCTGCTTGTGCGCGAGGTCGAGCGCGAGGTTCGCACGTTCGACCAGGGTGTCGATCTCGGACTTGGAGATGACCAGCGGCGGCGAGATGACCATGCGGTCGCCCACGTGGCGCATGATCAGGCCGTTCGAGAAACAATGCTCGCGGCAGATAAGACCGGCGGTGCCGGCATCGGCGGCGAACCTGGCGCGGCTGGCCTTGTCGGGGCTGAGCGCGATGGAGCCCATGAGGCCGCAGATCGCCGCCTCGCCCACCAGCGGGTGGTCGGCCAGGGTTTCCCATTTTTCCTTCAGGTAGGGCGCGGTTTCCGTGCCGACGCGGGTGACGATGCCTTCCTCGTCGAGGATGCGCAGGTTTTCCAGCGCCACGGCGCAGGTCACCGGGTGGCCCGAATAGGTGTAGCCGTGGGCGAACTCGCAGCCGTTCAGAACCTCGGCCACCTCGTCGCTGACCAGCGAGCCGCCGATGGGCGCGTAGCCCGAGCTGACACCCTTGGCGATGGTCATGACGTCGGGCTTGATGTCGAAGGTTTCCGAGCCGAACCACTTGCCGGTGCGCCCGAAGCCGCAGATCACCTCGTCGGCGATCAGCAGGATGTTGTATTTCTTGCAGATGCGCTGGATCTCGGGCCAGTAGGTTTCGGGCGGGACGATAACGCCACCGGCGCCCTGCACCGGCTCGCCGATGAAGGCGGCGACCTTGTCTTCGCCCAGTTCGAGGATTTTCTGCTCGAGCTGGCGGGCGCGTTCCAGGCCGAATTCGGCTGGATCAGTGTCTTTTCCCTCGCCGTACCAATAGGGCTGGTCGATATGGTGGATGTCGGGGATCGGCATCCCGCCCTGGGCGTGCATCGCGGACATGCCGCCAAGCGAGGCGCTGCCCATGGACGAGCCGTGATAGGCGTTCTTGCGGCTGATGATCGCCTTCTTTTCCGGGTGGCCCTTCTGTTCCCAGTAGGTGCGCACGAGGCGGATATTGGTGTCGTTCGCCTCGGACCCCGAGGAGGCGAAGAACACGTGATTGAGGTCGTGCGGCGTCAGTTGCGCCAGCTTGTCGGCCAGCGCGATGGCGGGCACGTGGGTCGTCTGGAAGAAGGTGTTGTAATAGGGCAGTTCCTTCATCTGGCGGGCGGCGGCGTCGGCCAACTCGTCGCGGCCATAGCCGATATTGACGCACCAGAGCCCCGCCATGGCGTCGAGGTAATCGTGGCCTTCGCTGTCGGTCAGGGTCACGCCCCTGGCGCGGGTGATGACGCGCGCGCCCTTCTTGTTGAGCGCGTCACCGTGGGTGAAGGGATGCAGGTGATGCGCGGCATCCAGTGCCTGAAGCTCGGCGGTGGGCATATGATTGGTGATGGCGGTCATGGCGGTCCCTTTCGTGATCGGAGGATCGGACGGGGCGGCCCGGTCCGTTTGCCCCAGAATATGATCAAATTATTCGGAGTCAATCGAATCACGCCAAACCGGCGGATTGCTCCAGTGAAACGCGGACCTGCTCCATTCCCTGAATCACATCCTCGCGGATGGCGCGGGCCGCGCCTTCGGCATCGCGGGCGTGCATGGCGTCCAGCATGTCCTTGTGCTTGTCCGGCAGGTTCTGGGTGCCCATCCGCCCGCAGACCACCCGCAGGGACGGGCCAAAGCGCAGCCACAACCCCTCGGCCAGATCGGCCAGGATGGGAGCGTCGGCGATGCTGTAGATATGCGCGTGAAAGGCGTAATTCAGTTCCAGGTAGGCGCGCAGATCGCCCCCGTCGATGGCGGCGTCCAGATCGCGGTCGAGCGCGGTCAGGTGGTCGAGGTCTTCCAGCCCCGCGCGCTCGGTCGCCCGTAAAGTAAGGTGCGGATCAAGCCATTGGCGGGCAAGGATAAGCTCGGAAATGTTGTCGGCGGTCAGGGTGGGCACCACGACGCGGCGGTTGCCGCGGAACTCCAGCGCGCCCTCGGCGGTCAGGCGGCGGATCGCCTCGCGCACCGGGGTCATGCCCGCGCCCAGACGGTCGGTGAGCCCCTGGATGGTGACCGCCTGCCCCGGCGCCAGGTCCCCGAACAGCACCAGCGCGCGCAGCTCGCGATAGATCAGCTCGTGCGCGGGAACGCGGGCCGCTTCCGCGCTGTCCGTGCCGATTTTCTGGGCGGGTCTGCTCATAGGGTATGCTTTCCGTCGCGGTGATCCTCGCAATCACCTTGCGAGTTTAGCGGCTGCATGAAAGCATTACCATATTGCCATGTCCGGTTTTGTTTGATCAAATCCGGGGCCAAGATGCGACAGGCATCGAACCAAGGGGAGATACCGAATGACACAGAAGTTTCTGACCATGACCGCCGTTCTGGCGCTGGGCGCGACAAGCGCCATGGCGCAGGAAGTGCGCGTCTACAACTGGTCCGACTATATCGACGAGGACCTGCTGGCGAAGTTCGAGGAAGAGACCGGGCTGGAGCTGGTCTATGACGTGTTTGACTCGAACGAGGTGCTGGAGACCAAGATGCTGGCCGGCGGCTCGGGCTATGACGTGGTGGTGCCGTCGGGCACCTTCCTGCAACGTCAGATCGCGGCGGGCGCGTTCCAGAAGCTGGACAAGTCGCAGCTGCCCAACCTGGACAACATGTGGGATGTCATCGAGGAGCGGACGGCGAAATACGACCCCGGCAACGAATATGCCATCAACTACATGTGGGGCACCACCGGCATCGGCGTGAACACCGCGAAGGTGGCCGAGGTGCTGGGCGAGGATGCGCCCGTGGACTCGCTGTCGCTGATCTTCGACCCGGCGAACATGGAAAAGTTGCAAAGCTGCGGCGTGCATTTCCTGGACGCGCCGGTCGAGCTGATCCCCGCCGCGCTGCAATATATCGGCGAGGACCCCGACAGCCACGACCCCGACGTGATCGCCAAAACCGAAGAGGTGCTGATGGGCGTGCGGCCTTACGTGCAGAAGTTCCACAGCTCGGAATACATCAACGCGCTGGCCAATGGCGACATCTGCGTGGCCTTCGGCTGGTCGGGTGACATCCTGCAGGCGCGCGACCGTGCGGCGGAGGCCGACAACGGTGTCGAGATCGCCTATAACGCGCCCAGCGAGGGCGCGCTGATGTGGTTCGACATGATGGCGATTCCGGCCGATGCGCCGAACCCCGAGGGGGCGCACACGTTCCTGAACTTCATCATGGATGCCGAGAACATCGCGGCGGCCTCGAACTATGTCTATTACGCCAACGGCAACAAGGCCTCGCAGGAATTCCTGATCGAGGACGTGATCGACGATCCGGCGGTTTATCCGAACGAGGAGA
The DNA here is from genome assembly GCF_019802205.1 of Roseovarius atlanticus. Lineage (GTDB taxonomy): Bacteria > Pseudomonadota > Alphaproteobacteria > Rhodobacterales > Rhodobacteraceae > Roseovarius > Roseovarius atlanticus_A. Next base: position 945,268 of record NZ_JAHVHQ010000002.1, on the reverse strand, counting down.
CGCTCGAGAACCTCTACACCACCACGCCCTATCCGGCGAAGGTGCAGCGGGTCGTGACCCGGATGTGGACCAAGATCAAGTCCGGCACCTGACGCAGGACATGACAGGACCCGCGCGGCGCACCCGCGCGGGTTCATTCCTTCAAGGGGACAGCAATGCCGGAATGCAAGTTCGCGCCGTGGGACGATCCGAATGAAAAACCGCTCATCCAGTTCAGGAATGTAACCAAGCGGTTCGGGACGTTCACCGCCATCGACAACCAGTCGTTCGATATCTACGCAAAGGAGTTCTTTGCGCTGCTGGGCCCGTCGGGCTGTGGCAAGACGACGATGATGCGGATGCTGGCGGGGTTCGAGGCGCCGACCGAGGGCACGATCCTGCTGGGCGGGCGCGATATCGCGCCGATCCCGCCGAACAAGCGCGAGGTGAACATGATGTTCCAGTCCTACGCGCTGTTTCCGCACCTGTCGGTCTGGGAGAACATCGCCTTCGGCCTGAAGCGCGACAAGCTGCCCGCCGACAAGATCGCGGCGCGGGTGGACGAGATGCTGAAGCTGACCCGGCTGGAAAAGTTCGCCAAGCGCAAGCCGCACCAGATTTCCGGCGGCCAGAGGCAGCGCGTGGCGCTGGCGCGCAGCCTGGCCAAGGGGCCGAAACTCCTGCTGCTGGACGAGCCGCTGGGGGCGCTCGACGCCAAGCTGCGGCAGGACACACAGTTCGAGCTGATGGATATCCAGGAAAAGACCGGCACGACCTTCGTCATCGTCACCCACGACCAGGAAGAGGCGATGACCGTGGCCAGCCGCGTGGCGGTGATGGATGACGGGCGGATCGTGCAGATCGCCACGCCCGACGAGATTTACGAGGCGCCCAACACGGCCTACGTGGCGGATTTCATCGGCGACGTGACGCTATTCTCAGGCACGGCGATGAACCGTGCGCCGGACGCCAGTCCGGACGCCAGTCCGGTGGCTGCCGAGACGCCGGAGGTCGCAGCCGAGGCGGCGCCGCAAGAGGCGGAAACGCCTGAAACAGAGACTGTCGAGACGCCCGAGGCGGTTGCCGAAATCGGGGTCCCGGCAGAGCCCGAGGCGCCGGTCGCGGACGAGCCCGCGCCGGAGCCTGCGGAGGATAGCGCAAAGCCTGCCACGCAGGCGCCGCAGGGACCGCAACCCAACCGGATGGGCCTGTGGCTGCATGACAAGGTCTGGGCCAGGGTCTTCGGCCCGCGCACCGACATCGTGCGGCAATTGCCGCCCCCGAGCCCCGCCGCCGCGACGGTGGCAAAGACAGGGACGTGGGCGGCGCGACCAGAGACTGTTTCGGCTGAAACCACCGATATTCCCCACGGCGGCATCACCATCGACTGGGCCGAGGGACAGCCGCCGCTGATCGCGCTCGACGGGCCGAGGGTGGAGGATGGCCAGCACGTTCAACTGGCCCTGCGCCCCGAGAAGATCGGGATCTCCAAGACCAAACCCGATGCCGTCAACGCGCTGAAAGGCAAGGTGATCGACATCGCCTACCTGGGCAACCTGTCGACCTATCACGTCGAGCTGGAAAACGGCACGATGATCAAGGCGCAGCTGGCCAACACGCGCCGCATCTCGCGGCGCGACATCACCTGGGAAGACGAGGTCTGGGTCAGCTGGACCGGCACGGCGGGCGTGGTGCTGACGTCATGACCCGGCGTCTGATCCTCATTCTCGTGCCCTACCTGTGGCTGCTGGCGCTGTTCCTGGTGCCCTTCGCCATCGTGCTGAAGATCAGCCTGTCGGACATCGAGCTGTCGATCCCGCCCTATACGCCGCAGCTGGACCTTTCCGAAGGGTGGGAGGGGATCAAGGGGTTCTTCGCCGCGCTCGACTTCGAGAATTTCGTGTTCCTGGCCGAGGACGACCTGTACTGGAAATCCTATCTTTCCTCGCTGCAGATCGCCTTTTTCTCGACCATCCTGACGCTTCTGGTGGGCTATCCCATCGCCTACGCCATGGCCCGCGCGCCGAACCACTGGCGACCGACGCTGTTGATGCTGGTGATCCTGCCGTTCTGGACCAGCTTCCTGATCCGGGTCTATTCGTGGATGGGGATCCTGTCGACCGAAGGCTACCTGAACCAGCTTCTGCTGGGTCTGGGTCTGATTTCCGAGCCGCTGACGATCCTCAATACCAATGTCGCCGTCTATATCGGGATCATCTACACCTACCTGCCGTTCATGATCCTGCCGGTCTATTCGGCGTTGGAGCGGATGGATGACAGCCTGCTCGAAGCGGCCGAGGATCTGGGCTGTTCGCGGCTGACGGCCTTCTGGCTGGTGACGTTTCCGTTGTCGAAGAACGGCATCATCGCGGGCTGTTTCCTGGTGTTCATCCCGGTGGTGGGCGAGTTCGTGATTCCGTCGCTGCTGGGCGGATCGCGGACGCTGATGATCGGCAAGGTGCTGTTCGAGGAGTTCTTCAACAACCGCGACTGGCCGGTGGCGAGCGCGGTGGCGGTGATCCTGCTCTTGATCCTGATCATCCCGATCGTGCTGTTCCAGCGCAACGAGCAGAAACAGCGGGAGGCGGAAGGATGAGCGCGCGCAAAACTCTTCGGAAGAGTTTTGCCAAAAGCTGTGACAAAGCTTTTGGCGACCGGGCACGGAAGGGGGCGCGATGAGGCGGTTAACATGGTTCAACACCACCTCCCTGACGCTGGGCTTCGCGTTCCTGTACCTGCCGATGATCATCCTCGTGATCTACAGCTTCAACGCGTCGAAGCTCGTCACCGTCTGGGCCGGGTTCTCGACCCGGTGGTACGGCGAGCTGTTGCGGAACGAAGCGTTTCTCGATGCCGCCTGGGTGACGTTGCAGGTCGCCGTGGTCAGCTCGACCATCGCGACGGTTCTGGGCACGATGGCGGCCTATGTGCTGGTGCGCGCGGGGCGGTTCTGGGGACGGACGCTGTTTTCGGGCATGATCTATGCGCCGCTGGTGATGCCCGAGGTGATCACCGGCCTGTCACTGCTCTTGCTCTTCATCGGGGTCGGGCTGGACCGCGGGGTGCTGACGATCATCCTGGCGCACACGACCTTTTCGATGTGCTTCGTGTCGGTGGTGGTGTCCTCGCGGCTGGTCAGCTTCGACAAGTCGCTGGAAGAGGCCGCGCTGGACCTGGGCTGTTCCGCGTTCTCGGCGTTTCGGCTGGTGACCCTGCCGATCATCGCGCCGGCGGTGATATCGGGCTGGCTGCTGGCCTTTACGCTGTCGCTGGATGACCTGGTGATCGCCAGCTTCACCGCGGGCCCGTCGGCCACGACCCTGCCGATCAAGATATGGTCGTCGATCCGGCTGGGGGTCAGCCCCGAGATCAACGCGCTGTCGACGATCCTGATCGCGATTGTCGCGGTCGGCGTGATTTCCGCCTCGCTGATTTCCAAGCGCCAGTTGCTGCGGCAGGAGGCCGACGAGAAGGCCGCGGTCAGGGCCGAGGCATGACCATGCTCAAGCGGATCTGGGAAGAGGGCGCGTATGGCACCTTGCCGGTGGCCGATTGCTGGTGGGCGGATACCGTGCCGCCGGGCGACTGGCCCGCGCTGGAGGGGGACACGACCACCGATGTCGCCATCATCGGCGCGGGGTTTACCGGGCTGAACGCCGCGCTGGGCCTGGCCGAGGCGGGCGTGGGCGTCACCGTGCTGGAGGCGCAGCACCCGTTCTGGGGTGCCTCGGGGCGCAATGGCGGGTTCTGCTGCCTGGGCGGGGCCAAGGCGAGCCATGCCGAGATAAAGGCGAAGTTCGGCGAGACTGAGGCGCGCGGCTTTGCCCGGGCCGAGATGGCGGCGGTGGATCACGTGGGCGGGTTGATCGAACGGCTGGGACTGGACGTGGACCGCCATTCGGAGGGCGAGACGCAGCTGGCCCATCGCCCCGGGGATTTCGAGGCGATGCGCGAGGATGTCGCGGCGACACGGGACCTTTATGGCGTGACGCCCACGCTGACCCCGCGCGAGGAGCTGTCGCAGGCGGGGTTCAGGGGGCCGTTTCACGGCGCCTCCACCATGCCCATCGGGTTCGCCCTCAATCCGCGGAAATACGCGCTGGGGCTTTGCCGGGCGGCCGAGGCGGCGGGGGCCGTGGTGCATGGTCACAGCGCCGTCACGCGGATCGAGAACCTGGCCGACGGGCGCTATCGGCTGCACACGGAAACAGGCTCTGTTACGGCCGAAAAGTTCATAGTCGCGACGAACGGCTACAGTGCGGACAATCTGCCGGACTGGATGGGCGCGCGCTATCTGCCGACGCAGTCGAGCGTGATCGTCACCCGGCCGATGAGCGATGAGGAACTGGCGGCGCAGGGCTGGACCAGCCGGCAGATGTGTTACGACACCCGGCATCTGCTGCACTATTTCCGCCTGATGCCGGACAACCGGATGCTGATGGGGATGCGCGGGGGGCTGCGGCACTCGCCCGGCACCGAGGCGCAGATACGGGCGATGATCCGCGCCGATTTCGCCAGGATGTTTCCCGCCTGGGCGCATGTGGAGACGCCGCATTTCTGGTCGGGCTTCGTCTGCGTGACGCGCGATCTGGTGCCCTACGCCGGACCGATCCCGGAAATGCCGGGCGGGTTCGCGGCGTTCGGCTATCACGGCAACGGCGTGTCCATGGGCAGCTATGCGGGGCGGCTGTTGGCCGACCTGGTGCAGGGTGAAACGCCCGACATGCCCTACCCGGCGCCACTGAACCACAGGCCGCGAAAGTTTCCGCTGGGCCGGTTCCGGCGCATGCTGATGCGACCCGCATACCTGCATTACGCGTGGCTTGACCGCTAGCCCTGGGGCGTCTTCACCTCCTTGGCGCGGCCGCGCTGCAGGCCAAGCTGACGTTCGCGGACGATGATGATGATCCCGGCCAGCACGATCAGCGCGGCCCCGATCAGCATCTGCCCGGTCGGCACCTCGTCGAAGATGAAATACCCGATGGCGATGGCGAACAGCATCGAGGCATAGTCGAAGGGCGCGATGACGCTGGCATCGGCAAAGCGGTAGGCGGAGGTCAGGAAGATCTGCGCAAGCCCGCCGATCAGACCGGCGAGAACCAGGTAAACAGTCTCTGTTCCGCCCGGAATCACCCATCCGAAGGGCAGGGTCAGCAGCGACAGCAGCGTCGAGGTGAGCGAGAAGTAGAACACGATCGCACTGGTCTGTTCGCTCTGCACCAGCTTGCGGATGTAGATCTGCGCCAGCGCCGCGCAGACCGCGCCCAACAGGACCAGCACCGCGCCAACGGCCTGCGCGGTTTCCACCGTCGGCCCGCCCAGCGTGGTCAGGCGCGGGGCCAGAACCACCAGCACCCCTACAAGGCCCAGCGCCACGGCGCCGAGGCGGAAGATGCCGACCTTTTCATCGAGGAACATCGCCGCGAAGACCACCACCAGAAGCGGCGCGGCATAACCCAGCGCCGTGACCTCGGGCAGGGGCAACAGGCCCAGGCCGGCGAACATCAGGCCCATGGCCGTGGTGCCTACGAACCCGCGCCAGAAATGGCCCAGCCGGGATTTCACCCGCAGGCCGGTCGACATTTCGCCCCGGATCGCCAGCCAGGCCAGGATCACCGGAATGGCAAAGAAAGAGCGGAAGAAAACCGCCTGTCCGGGCGGAACAGTGTCTGCTGCGGCCTTGATCAGGGCCGACATGACGATGAACAGCGTCACCGCGACAAGCTTGAGCAGAATGCCCGTGAGAGGTTTCATGGAGCGTCTCCGTCCCCCTGACGTGGCGGAAAGCGGCGGCAAAATCAATCGCCGTCCGCGCAAGGCCGCTATGACAGAAGTGATCCGGGCTGGGCCGCGGCGCGTACTGCCCTATAGTTACGGAGTATGATCATGCGCTTTCTTCTTGGCCTTCTGGCCACGGTTTTCGCCCTTCCCGCGCTTGCGCTGGACCTGCAATCCACCTTCACCAATATCGACGGCGGCACGCACCGATTGTCGGACTGGCAGGGGCAGCCGGTCCTGGTGGTGAACACCGCGTCGATGTGCGGGTTCACCGGGCAATACTCGGATTTGCAGGCGCTTTACGACACCTATCGCGACCGAGGGCTGGTCGTTCTGGCGGTGCCGTCGGACGATTTCAACCAAGAGTTGGCGAGCGAGGACGAGGTCAAGGATTTCTGCGAAGTGAACTACGACCTGACCCTGCCGATGACCGGCATCACGAACGTGCGCGGCCCCGATGCGCACCCGTTCTATCGCTCGGTGGCGCAGGAGGCCGGGTTCACGCCAGCGTGGAACTTCAACAAGATCCTGCTGAGCCCCGCGGGCGAGGTGGTGGGCACTTATGGCTCGCCCGTCAAGCCGATGTCGTCCACGATCACCGGCGAGATCGAGAAGCTGCTGGCCCGGACGGGCGGCTGACGGGGGTGGTTGCGTCCGCCTCCTTGCTGGGGGCGATGCTGTAGAGCTTGCGGTAGGCGCGAGAGAAATGCGTGGGGCTGGTAAAGCCGCAGAGCACGCTGATCTCGGTGATGCTCATCTCGGTCTGGCGCAGCAGGTTTCGAGCCTTTTCCAGCCGGATTTCGAGATAATAGCGGCTGGGCGAAGTGTTCAGGAAGGCCATGAAGAGCCGTTCCAGCTGGCGCACGGACACGCCGATCAGCGCGGCCAGCTCGCTGAGTTTCAGCGGATCCTCGATATTGCCGCGCATGATCTCGATCGCCTGGGTCAGGCGGCGGTTGCCGCGCCCGACGCGGGCGGGCAGGGACAGGCGCTGGGACTGGCTGTGGTCGCGGGGGGCGGTATAGACCATCTGTTCGGCCACGTATTCCACCAGTTTCGGCCCGTAATCCTCGCCGATGAGGTGCAGCATGAGATCCATCGACGAGGCCCCGCCGGCACAAGAGAACACGCGGCCGTCGACCGAATAGATCGTGTCCTGCACGGTGACCTGCGGCAAGGCCTCTGTCAGGGCATCGACATATTCCCAGTGGGTGCTGACCCGGCGCCCCGCGATCAGGCCCGCCAGCGCCAGGGTGTAGGCGCCGCTGGACAGAGAGCCGAAGGTGATGCCCTTGCGCGTCTCGCGCCGCAGCCAGGCCAGCACGTCCCTGGTGCTGCCCGCGGCGGCGGCGTGGCCGGCACAGACCACCAGCGTGTCCTCGCGGCGCAACTCTTCCAGCGCGCCGTCCACGGTGACGGTCACGCCGTTCCAGGCCCGGGCCGGGGCGCCATCGGCGCTGAGCAACCGCCATTCGTAATAGGCGCGGTTGCTGGAATGGCGGTTGGCGAGGCTGAGCGATTCCAGCGCACAGGTGAAGCCCAGCATCGAAAAGCCGGGGATCAGCAGGAAGACATAGCGTTTCGGCGGCTGGTCGGTGTCGCGCATCAAGAGATCTTTGGCTGTGGGTCACGCAAGGCCCGTGGACGGGGCGCGTGGGCGGTACCAATCACCCGGACCGGCCCTGCCTGTCGCGCGGGTTTTCGGCAGAAACAGGTCCGCAGGCGACACGATTTGACCCGATCCGCCACATCCCCGCGACGGGCCGGATCACGCGCGCCGGGCCCTCAGGCCACGCCCCAGTCCATCACCACCTTGCCGGAATTGCCCGAGATCATCGCCGCGAAGCCTTCCTCGAAGTCGTCGATGCCGATCCGGTGCGTGATCAGGCCGGAGACATCCAGCCCGGACTGCACCAGCGCGATCATCTTGTACCAGGTCTCGTACATCTCGCGGCCGTAGATGCCCTTGATATGCAGCATCTTGAAGATGACCGTGTTCCAGTCGACCGGAAACTCGGTGGGGGCGATGCCCAGCAGGGCGACCTTGCCGCCGTTGTTCATGCGCGAGATCATCTGCTGCATGGCCGCCGAGGCGCCGGACATCTCCAACCCCACGTCGAAGCCTTCGGTCATGCCGATCCGGTCCATCACGTCGCGCAGCTGCTCTTTGCTGGTATCGACCACGTGCTGCACGCCCATCTCTCGGGCGAGGTTGAGGCGATAGGGGTTGATGTCGGTGATCACGGTCTTGCGCGCGCCGACCTTCTGCGCAACCAGCGCGCCCATGATGCCGATGGGGCCGGCGCCTGTGACCAGCACGTCCTCGCCCACCAGGTCGAAGGACAGGGCGGTGTGCACGGCATTGCCGAACGGGTCGAAGATGGCGGCGATCTCGTCGGGGATATCCTCGGGGATCGGCACCACGTTGGATTCCGGGATGCACAGATACTCGGCGAAGGACCCGGGGCGGTTGACGCCCACGCCCTTGGTGTTGCGGCACAGGTGCCCGCGCCCGGCGCGGCAGTTCCGGCAGGCACCGCAGACGATATGCCCCTCGCCGCTGACCCGCTGGCCGATCCGGTATTTCATCGCGGCACGGCCCATATCGACGATCTCGCCGACGAATTCGTGGCCGACGACCATCGGCACGGGCACGGTCTTGGCGCTGAATTCGTCCCATTTCCAGATATGCACGTCCGTGCCGCAAATGGCCGATTTCTTCACCTTGATCAGCACGTCGCTCGGCCCCGGTTCGGGGACCGGGACGTGCTCCATCCACAGGCCCGGTTCGGGTTTGGACTTCACGAGGGCTTTCATCTGGTTCTGCATGGTCTAGTCCCACAAATCGGTGCTGAGGTATTTCAGGCCGCTGTCGCACATCACGATAGCGATGGTGCCGCCCTGTTCCAGCCCGCCCAGCAGCTGGATCGCGCCGGCCAGGTTGGCCCCGGCGGAATAGCCGGCGAAGATGCCCTCGGTGCGGGCCAGAAGGCGGGCGGCCTCGGCGGCGTCGCGTCCGGAAACAGTGACTGTTCCGGCCAGATCGGCGCTTTTTAAGTGCGTGAGGTCCGGCATGGAATAGCCGCCGCCCTGGATCGGGTGACCGGGTTTGTCGGGGGCGATCCCGTAACAGCGCACGCCCTTCTGGCCAAGATAGGCCGTCACGCCGCCCAGCGTGCCGCCCGAGCCGATGAAGTCGCAAAACGCGGTGACCGCGCCGCCCGACTGCGCCCAGATCTCGGGGGCGGTGCCCATCTCGTGCGACAGGGGGTTGCCCGCCCGCTCGAACTGGTCGGCGCGGTAGGCGTCCCGCTCCGCGGTGATCTTTTGCGCGGCGGCATCGACCAGCGCAAGGTCCGCACCCGACACCTCGCCCTTGCGGCTGCCTTGGGCCTGCGGGACGAGGATCACCTCTGCCCCCAGGGCGCGCATCATCCGGGCGCGTTCCTCGGAATTGCCTTCGCTCATCACCGCGACGAACGGATGGCCCAGCACGCCGCAGACAATGGCCAGACCCGTGCCCATGTTGCCCGAGGTCAGCTCCACCACCGTCTGGCCCGGCGCGAGGTCGCCCGTGGCGCGCGCGCCTTCGATGATCGCCCGCGCCGCGCGGTCCTTCTTGGAAAAGCCGGGCATCAGGTAGTCGAGCTTGGCAAGGATCCGGCCATCGAGGTGCAAAGCGTCTCTGATACGGCTCAACTCGACCAGGGGCGTGTCGCCCATGGCCTCGATCACAGAGGGCAGGACGGTCACGCGATCACCTCCAGTTCGCGGCCCACCGCCTCGAACGCGTCGATGGCGCGGTCCAGCATGTCACGGGTCAGGGCGGCGCTCATCTGGGTGCGGATGCGGTCCTGCTCACGCGGCACGACCGGAAAGCTGAAGGCGGTGACATAGACCCCGCGGTCATTGAGCCGCCTGGCCATCTCCTGCGCCAGTTTGGGGTCGCGCAGCATGACGGGGATGATCGCGTGCTGCCCGGGCAACAGCTCGAACCCCAGCTTGCCCATCCGCTCGCGGAAATAGGCGGCGTTGTCCCACAGCCGACCGCGCAGATCGTCGCCGCGCTCCTCCAGCAGGTCGAAGACGCGCAGGGAGGCGGCGGCGATCACCGGGGCAAGGGTGTTGGAAAACAGGTAAGGCCGCGAGCGCTGGCGCAGCCAGTCCACCACCGGCGCGCTGGCCGCGGTATAGCCGCCCGAGGCACCGCCCATCGCCTTGCCCAAAGTGCCGGTCAGGATATCGACGCGGCCCATGACGCCACAATGCTCGTGACTGCCGCGCCCGGTGTCGCCAAGAAACCCGGTGGCGTGGCAATCGTCGACCATGACTATCGCGTCATAGCGCTCGGCCAGGTCGCAGATCCGGTCCAGCCTGGCGATATAGCCGTCCATGCTGAACACGCCATCTGTGGCAATCAGGCGATGGCGCGCGCCCTCCGCCTCTTTCAGGCAGCGTTCCAGGTCAGCCATGTCGCTGTTTGCATAGCGATAGCGCTGCGCCTTGCAAAGGCGCACGCCGTCGATGATGCTGGCATGGTTCAGGGCGTCGGAAATGATCGCGTCCTCGGGGCCCAGAATCGTCTCGAACAAACCTGCATTCGCGTCGAACGCGGCGGCGTAAAGGATGCTGTCCTCTGTCCCCAGGAACCCCGCGATCCGCGCCTCCAGCGCCTTGTGCTCTTCCTGCGTGCCGCAGATGAACCGCACGCTGGCCATGCCGAACCCGTAGCGGTCGAGCGCGTCATGCGCGGCGGCAATCACCTCCGGATCGTCGGCAAGGCCAAGGTAGTTGTTGGCACAGAGGTTCACCACCTCGTGCCCGCCCTCCAGCGTCACCTCGCCCGCCTGCATAGAGGTGATGACCCGCTCGGTCTTGTAAAGCCCGTCGTCGCGCAGCCCGTCGAGGCGCCCGGCTATATCCGCATTAAATTTCTCGGCTGCCCGCATGGTGGGCTCCCTGTCGCTTTCACTGTTCTTCAAATACTCAATGTAACAGCCACCGATCACAAGCGCAGCCGTCAGTTGGGTGGCCCGGTCACGACGCGATGCGCGGCCGCCCGCTGACCTCCACCGTGATGACGGCCTCGAGGAACACGTCACGTCCCTCGGCCTGCGCGGTCTTGATGTCGCGGACAATGCCGGTCTGAAGGTCCTCGGCGCCGGCGGCGAGCGCCGTCCGGCGCGCCTCGGATTTCAACATGTCTATCAGCCGCTCCATGGCCTTTTCCGATTCCACGAAATCTTCCGGCCCGGTTTCCAGGTGCACGCGAAACCGGCCTTCGGCGGGGCTGGTGATGGTGCCCTGTCGCCGGATCGTGACGCGCCCGACCACCGCGCCGATGGCATTGGCGACCCCGGCATGTTCCGGCAGGATCATGTCGCAGCCAAGGCGCGCACCCACTGCCGGGTAATAGTTGCTGGCCGAGGCGCCCAGCCCGATCACCGGCACGTTCAGCCCTGTGTCGAGCCGCACCAGCCCGCGATGCCGGTCCAGCCCTTTCTGCATCAACACATGCCGCGCCAACTGTGCGGCGGGCAGGCCGAAATCATGGTCGTCCTCGGCAAAAGCAGTCTCTAACAAGGCCAGACTCGTCTGGTCGGTCAGTTGATCGACGATCATCTGCGCCATCGCCTCGGGGTCGGGACACAGACGGTTGCCATTGCCGGTACGCTTGCGCCCGACCAGCTGCACGGCCTTGCGCGCGGCCTCGGCATCCCAGGCATCGAGCCGCCCCAGCACGTGGCTGGCATCAGAGGGCGTGACGCCCGCGACCTGCACCAGGCCCCGCGCCACCAGCCGCCGCAGCGCCGCGCTGTCCATCCGGTTGCGCAGCACCGCGCCCAGCGGTTTCACACCCGTGCCGATCCGCTCCAGCAGGGCGGTGTCTTTCGGCCCCAGCCCGTCGGCCTCGACCCCCGGCACGAGGCGCACGAAGCGCCCGTCATGTTCGCCCGGCGTGTCGTTGCGCAGCTGGTCGTCCAGCACGGCATGCAGGGCGGCCGGATCTTCCAGCGCGATCAGGCTGACCGGGATCACCCGGCGCGGGCCGAGCGTGACGCCACCGACCAACCCTTCGTCGATCACGTGCACCTCGCTGTCGCCGCCAAGGCCGGTGGTGCGCATGGCGACCGCCTCGACCATGGTGCGCCACGGCCCGACCTGCGCGCCGGCCGGGTCGATCATGGGGCGGCCATCGCGCAGAACGGCGACATCCGTGGTGGTGCCGCCGATGTCCGACACCAGCGCGTGATCGGCGCCGGTCATCCAGCGCGCCCCGACGATGCTGGCCGCCGGACCGCTGAGAATGGTCTCGATGGGCCGCTCCCGCGCCTGCGCGCTGGAAATGAGCGCCCCATCGCCGCGCACCACCATCAGCGGCGCGTCGATGCCGAAGCGGGTCAGCGTGCCTTCGGCCTTTTCGATCAGCCGGGCGATCATGCCGACCAGGCGTGCGTTCAAGAGCGCGGTCAGCGCCCGCTTGGGCCCGTTCAGCTTGGCCGACAGGTGATGCGAGCAGCTGACCGGCTTGCCCGTCGCGGCGCGGATCATCTCGGCCACGCGCAGCTCATGGCTGGGGTTGCGGGTCGCGAACTGGCTGGCGATGGCGAAGGCGGAGGCGCCCAGATCAGTCTCTAACCATGCCGAAAGCGCGGTTTCATCCAGCGCCGCCGCCTCGCTGCCCGCATGGTTGTGTCCGCCGCCCAGCACCAGGGCCGGATCCCCGGCCAGCGCCTCGGTGAGGCCGTGCATGTCAAGGTCGCGCTCGCGAAAGCCGATATAGACCAGCCCGACGCGCCCGCCCTGCCCCTCGACCAGCGCATTCGTGGCCAGCGTGGTCGACAGCGAGGCAAGCCCGATCTGATCGGGTGTCACGCCGCTTTGGGTCAGCACGGCCTCGATCGCGTCGCCGATGCCGATGGACAGGTCCTGCCGGGTGGTCAGGGCCTTGGCGCTGGCGATAACCTCGCGCTCGTCGCGCACCAGGACGGCGTCGGTATAGGTGCCGCCGGTATCCACGCCCAGAAGTATCGCCATGATGGTCCCTTTCGTCCGGGGTTCGGTTACCGCCAAACCGCGGGCTAATCGCGCCCGTTTGCGGCATGATCGAGCCGCTTTACCGCCCATCGCGCCGCATCGGCCACGGTTGCATCGGGATCGTCGCACAAGCCCTGCGCCACCGGCGCCAGGTCGGGCCGGCCGGAATTTCCGATGGCGTACAGCACATTGCGGACGAAGCGGTCGCGCCCGATCCGCTTGATCGGGCTGCCCGAGAACCGGGCGCGAAAGCCGGCGTCGTCCAGTCGCGCCAGGTCTGCCAGCGGCGGCGCGACCAGATCGTCGCGGGCGTGATAGCGCAGCTCGGTCGCGTCAACCGCGAACTTGTTCCACGGGCAGACGGCAAGGCAATCGTCGCAGCCATAGATCCGGTTGCCCATCCTTTCGCGCAACTCTTCGTCCACCGGCCCCTTGTGCTCGATCGTCAGGTAGGAAATGCAGCGCCGCGCATCCAGCTGGTAGGGCGCCGGAAACGCATCGGTCGGACAGATGTCCAGACAGGCGCGGCAAGAGCCGCAATGATCCTCTTCCGCGGGATCAGTCTCTATTTCGAGCGTGGTGAAGACCGACCCGATGAAGAACCAGCTGCCCATGTGGCGGCTCACGAGGTTGGTGTGCTTGCCCTGCCACCCGAGACCCGCCGCCTCACCCAGGGGTTTTTCCGGGACCGGCGCGGTGTCCACGAACACCTTCACCTCGCCACCCGCTTCGGCGATCAGCCAGCGCGCCAGGCGCTTCAGCCGCTTTTTCACGATGTCGTGGTAGTCGCGGTTGCGGGCATAGACCGAAACGGTGCCGACCGCGGGGTCGTCCAGGGTCGCCATCGGGTCACTTTCGGGTGTATAGCTTTCGCCCAGCATGATCACCGACCGTGCCTCGGGCCACAGCACATCGGGCGCGCCGCGCCAATGCGCCCGGTCGGCCAGCCAATTCATCTGCCCGTGATAGCCCTTGTCCAGAAAGGCCGCCAATCGCTCGGGCACTTGCGGCACATCGCCCGGACGGCACACGCGGCACAGGTCGAAGCCTTCGGCCAAGGCCTGCGCCACCAGTCTCTGTTTCAGCCCATCCATGGCTCTTTCTCTGGCCATAAATATCCTGGGGTGAGGCCGCAGGCCGAGGGGCAAAGCCCCTTAAAAATCAAGATCGGCATAATGGGCCGGCGGCGGGAAACCCGGCACCTGGTCGGCCAGGATGTTGCGGAAGGCCGGGCGCGACTTGATCTTGGCGTACCAGTCCTTGACCACGTCCGAGCGGTTCCAGTCCACGTCGGAGATATAGTCGAGGCTCGACAAGTGCGCCGCGGCGGCGAAATCGGCCAGGGTCATCACGTCGCCGGCCAGCCAGCGGCGGCGGTCCAGCAGCCATGCCATGTAATCGAGGTGGAACTTGATCGCCTTGGCGCCCGCCTTGACGTTGGTGCTGTCGGGAAAGCCCTTGCCCATCACCTTCTTGTTCACACGCTCGTAGAGCAGTTTCGACGTCACCTCGTGGTGGAACTTGTCGTCGAACCACGCCACCAGCCGGCGCACCTCGTAGCGGCCCTCGTGCGCCTTGGGCAGCAGGGCGGGTTCGGGGTGTTTGTCTTCGAGGTACTCGCAGATCGGCGTGCTTTCCGACAGGGTCATGCCGTCCAGCCGTAGCACCGGCACCTTGCCCGCCGGGTTCCGGCGCAGGAAATCGGGGGCGGCTTCCCAGTAGCGTTCCTCGACCAGTTCACATTCGATCCGCTTCTCGGCGAGGCAGAGCCGCACCTTGCGGCAGAAGGGCGAGAGGGGAACGTGATAGAGCTTGGCCATTGGGGGTCCGGTCATCTTGCGAAATCAGTCCTTCAATGCCCTGTAAGCGCGTCCATTTCAATCCTCGAAACACGCCGCGCGCCCGTCACGGCGAATCGTGGCCGCCCCGTCCATGATGCCGGCGGCGCGCCGGCGCGTGGCATCGCCGGGCCGGGACGCAGAGCGGTCCTTGGGATTGGGCAGGACGGCGGCCAGCCGCGCCGCCTGCACGTCGCTCAGCGCGTCGGGGGCGACGTCGAAATAGTGCCGGGCGGCGGCATCGATGCCGAAGATCCCCTCGTCGAACTCCGCCACGTTCAGATAGACCTCGATGATCCGCCGCTTGGACCAGAACAGCTCGACCACCGGGGTCAGCCCGGCCTCGAGCGCCTTGCGGGTCCAGCTGCGCCCGTGCCAGAGATAGACGTTCTTGACCACCTGCTGGCTGAGGGTCGACGCGCCACGCCCGCTGCCGTCTTCCAGCGCGTCGCGGATGGCGTTCATGTCAAAGCCCCAGTGCAGGCAGAAATTGGCGTCCTCTGCCGCCACCAGCGACCGCGCCATCACGGGCGCCACGTCGCCGAGCGGCACCCACCTGTGCCGGATCTCGCCCAGGCGAAAGGCCTCCTGTTTCATGTAGAGCGTGTCGGGCGGCGCGAACCAGCGATGCGCCAGGATCGTGCCGCAGACGATCACCACCACGATCAGGAACACGCGCACCACCCAGACCCGCGCCCACAGGACGGGGGCGGCGATCCGGTCCATCACCGAGGGTCTGGATTTTCTGCTGCTCGTTTTCCTGGCCATCGCTGCCCGCAATTGTGCAAACCGGGGTCCGATGGTCAATCGGCACTTTGTTCCGTCGCACCGTATCCGCACCGGAGGCAAGGCGGACCCGCCCCCGGCCGGATACGATATCAGACCCTATTCCGCCGGAATCGCGCTGTCCTCGATGCCGATCGGATGCTCCAGCTTGCCCAGCATCTCCTTCGGGCAGACCTGGACGAACTTGTCCTTTTCGGCGTCCCAGTATTGCAGGATCTCGCGCGCCCTGAGGCTGCCGGTTTCCTCGGCATGGCGTTCGATCAGCTCCTTCAGCTCGGTGAGCCAGTGCAGTTCGGTCACCGGGCAGGTCACCACGGATTCGCGGTTGATCAGCTTGTCGGTCGCGCCTTCGGGATCATAGAGGAAGGCCATGCCGCCCGTCATGCCCGCGGCAAAGTTCGCGCCGACCGGGCCGAGGATCGCGGCCATGCCGCCGGTCATGTATTCGCAGCCATTGCTGCCGCAACCCTCGATCACCACGTTGGCGCCCGAATTGCGCACGGCAAAGCGTTCACCGGCGCGGCCGGCGGCAAAGAGGTAGCCCGCGGTCGCCCCGTAAAGGACGGTGTTGCCGATGATCGTGTTCTCCGCCGCCTCCAGCGGGCTGACCATGGGCGGGCGCACCACGATGGTCGCGCCCGACAGGCCCTTGCCGACATAGTCGTTGGCATCGCCCGACACCTCGATCTTGAGCCCCGGCGCGGCGAAGGCGCCAAGGCTCTGGCCGGCCGAGCCGGTCAGCTTGACGGTCAGGTGATCGGGTTGCAGCGCGTTGCGCATCCCGAAGTTGCGGACGATATGGCTGCTGACGCGGGTGCCCACGGTGCGGTGCGTGTTCTGCACCGCATAGTGAAGCTGCATCTTCTCGCCATCGTTGAGGAACCGCGCGGCATCGCGCACGATCTCGGCGTCCAGCGTATCGGGCACCTCGTTGCGCGGCTTGTTGCGGTCGTAGGTGATGTGCTGCGCCCCATCCACGGTGATCAGCATCGGGTTGAGGTCGAGGTCATCCAGATGCGCCGAGCCACGGCTGACCTGGGTCAGCAGGTCGGCGCGGCCGATCACGTCATCGAGGCTGCGGGCGCCGATGCTGGCGAGGATCTCGCGCACTTCCTGCGCGTAGAAGGTGATCAGGTTCACCACCTTGTCGGCATTGCCGGTGAACTTTTCACGCAGCGACTCGTCCTGGGTGCACACGCCAACGGGGCAGGTGTTGGACTGGCACTGGCGCACCATGATGCAGCCCATCGCAATCAGGGCGGCGGTGCCGATGCCGTATTCCTCGGCCCCCATCATCGCGGCCATGACGATGTCGCGCCCGGTGCGCAGCCCGCCATCGGTCCGCAGGGTGATGCGGTCGCGCAGGTTGTTCATCGACAGAACCTGGTGCGCCTCGGTCAGCCCCATTTCCCAGGGCAGGCCGGCATATTTGATCGACGTGGCGGGGGACGCGCCCGTGCCGCCATTGTGACCCGAGATCAGGATCACGTCGGCCTTGGCCTTGGCGACACCGGCGGCGATGGTGCCGACGCCGGATTGCGACACCAGCTTGACGCAGACCTTCACGGTCGGGTTGATCTGCTTGAGGTCATAGATCAGCTGCGCCAGGTCCTCGATCGAGTAGATGTCGTGGTGCGGCGGCGGCGAAATCAGCGTCACGCCCTCGGTCGAGTGGCGCAGGCGCGCGATCAGCTTGGTCACCTTCATGCCGGGCAGCTGCCCGCCCTCGCCGGGCTTGGCCCCCTGGGCCACCTTGATTTCAAGCTCTTCGCACTGGTTGAGGTATTCCGCCGTCACGCCAAAGCGCCCGGACGCGACCTGCTTGATCTTGGCGCTGGGGTTGTCGCCGTTGGGTTCGGGTACGAAATGCGCCGGATCCTCGCCGCCCTCGCCACTGTCGGAGCGTGCGCCGATGCGGTTCATGGCGACGTTCAGGGTCTTGTGCGCCTCGGGGGAAAGCGCCCCCAGCGACATGCCCGGCGTCACGAACCGCTTGCGGATCGCGGTGACGCTTTCCACCTCTTCCAGCGGCACGGCGTTGCCCATGGGCTTGATCGCCATCAGGTCGCGCAGGTGAATCGGCGGGTTGGCCTGCATCGCCTGGCTGTAGCGTTTCCACAGCTCGAAGCTGGCCTTGTTGCAGGCCATCTGCATCATGTGCATGGTCTGCGCGCCCCAGGCGTGGGTCTCGCCCGATTTGCGCGACTTGTAGAAGCCGCCGATGGGCAGCACGTTCTTGCCGCCACGGAAGGCGGTGGCGTGGATTTCCTCCAGCTTGGCCTGGATGCCGCTGATGCCGATGCCCGAGATACGGCTGGTCAGGCCCGGGAAATACTCGGCGCACATGGCACGGCTCAGGCCCACGGCCTCGAAATTCAGGCCGCCGCGATAGGACGAGATGACGCTGATGCCCATCTTCGACATGATCTTCAGCAGGCCCTGGTCGATGGCAAGGCGATAGCGCGCCACGGCCTCGGTCAGGGAACAATCCAGCAGGCCGCGCTCGATCCGGTCGGCCAGGCTGTCCTCGGCGAGATAGGCGTTGACCACGGTCGCGCCCGCGCCGATCAGGACGGCAAAGTAATGCGGGTCGATGCATTCGGCGGAGCGCACGTTGAGGCTGGTGAAGGTGCGCAGGCCCTTGCGCGTCAGATGGCTGTGCACGGCGCTGGTGGCCAGGATCATCGGCATGGCGATGCGCGTCTCGGAAACGCCCTGGTCGGTCAGCACGATATGCCCCGAGCCAGAGCGCACCGCGTCCTCGGCCTCGGCCCGGATGCGCTCCAGCCCGGCCTTGAGTGCGCCCTTGCCGGATTCGAACGTGCAGTCGATCTCGCACACATCGGCGTTCAGGCAGCCCAGCATGGCCTGCCATTGCGCGTTGCCGACAAAGGGGCTTTCCAGCACCATGATCTCGGTCTGGGCGCTCGACTCGTCCAGCACGTTCTTGAGGTTGCCGAACCGCGTCTTCAGGCTCATGACGCGGAATTCGCGCAGGCTGTCGATCGGCGGGTTGGTCACCTGGCTGAAGTTCTGGCGGAAATAGTGACTGAGCGGGCGGTATTTCTTGGACAGGACCGCGCTGGGCGTGTCGTCGCCCATGCTGGCCACGACCTCCTTGCCGTCCTCGGCCATGGGGGCGAGAACCTGTTCCAGCTCTTCCACGGAGTAACCGGCGGCGATCTGGCGGCGGCGCAGGTCGGTGCCCGAACATGTCGCCGTCTCGGTCACGCCGGCCAATTGCTCGTCGAGGTCGGTGATCTTGCCCACCCACTCGTCGAAGGGCAGGGCGCGCGCCAGTTTGTCCTTGATCTCGGTGTCGTGGTAAAGCAGCCCCTTCTGGGTGTCGACGGCCAGCATCTGGCCCGGGCCCAGCGCGCCTTTTTCGCGCACGGTCGCCTCGTCGATCGGGACCATCCCGGCCTCGGACCCGGCGATGACAAGGCCGTCGCCCGTCACGACATAGCGCATCGGGCGCAAACCGTTCCGGTCGAGCCCGGCACAGACCCAGCGGCCATCGGTCATGGCCAGGGCGGCGGGGCCGTCCCACGGCTCCATCACCGAGTTGCAGTAGGAATACATGTCGCGCCACGCGACGGGCAGTTCCTCGGCCTGCTTCGACCAGCTTTCTGGCACCAGCATCGTCTTCGCCATCGGGGCAGAGCGCCCGGCGCGCACCAGAACCTCGAAAACAGAGTCTAACGCGGCGGAATCCGACGATCCTTGCGCGATGATCGGCTTGATATCCTCGGCCATCTCGCCAAAGGATTGCGAGGCCATGCGGATCTCGTGGCTCTTCATCCAGTTGGTGTTGCCCTTCAGCGTGTTGATCTCGCCGTTATGGGCCAGCATCCGGAAGGGTTGCGCCAGCCACCATTGCGGGAAGGTGTTGGTGGAATAGCGCTGGTGATAGATGGCGAAGTTCGACTTGAACCGTTCGTCCTTGAGGTCGGGATAGAATTCCGCGACCTGCTCGGCCAGCATCATGCCCTTGTAGATGATGCTGCGGCAGCTGAGCGACGCGATATAGAGCTGGCCCACGCCCGCGGCGGCGGCAGCTTTCTCGATCCGGCGACGGATGACGTAAAGCTCGCGCTCGAAATCCTCTTCGTCGATTCCCTTGGCGTTGGAAATCAGGATCTGCTCGATCTCGGGGCGGGTGGCGTTGGCCTTTTCGCCCAGCACGGAGATGTCCACCGGCACGTGGCGCCAGCCATAGATGTAATGGCCCATGCGCAGCACTTCGGTTTCCACGATGGTCCGGCAGGTTTCCTGCGCACCGAAATCCGTGCGCGGCAGGAACACCTGGCCCACCGCCAGCAACTGGTTCTCGCGCGGCTCGTGGCCGGTGCGTTGCACCTGATCATAGAAGAACGGCACGGGGATCTGGATGTGGATGCCCGCGCCGTCGCCGGTCTTGCCGTCGGCATCGACGGCGCCCCGGTGCCAGATCGCCTTGAGCGCGTCGATCCCGGCCTCGACCACCTTGCGGCTGGCCTTGCCGTTGACCGACACCACCAGGCCCACGCCGCAGGAGGAATGCTCTTCCTCTTCGGAATACATGCCGTTCTCGGCCATCCACTTGCGCTTTTGCTCTTCGCGCGAGGCCCAGTTTGCATCGATTTTCGTCATCACAATACCCTTTCAGTGGGTGCGGGCATGGCCCGGAAAACAGTCTCTAAGCAGGCGGAAAACGCTTATTCCGCCGCCACCGCCGTTGCGCCGGCGTCCATTTCTTCGAGGATTGCCGCAGCCGCGTCGCGCCCGTCGCGGATCGCCCAGACCACCAGGCTCGCGCCGCGCACGATGTCGCCCACGGCATAGACGCCCGGCAGGGACGTCTTGCCGCTGGTGAACTCGGCGCGGATGGTGCCCCAGCGGGTCACGGTCAGCTCGTCCTGACCCCACAGCGTCGGCAGTTCCTCGGCCTCGAAGCCCAGCGCCTTGATCACCAGATCGGCGGGCTCGTCGTAATCCGCGCCCTCGATCTCTTCGGGGCTTTGCCGGCCCGTCGCGTCGGGCGAGCCAAGGCGCATCTTCTGAACCTTGACGGAGGTCACCGGATCGCCGTGGAAAGCCTTGGGGGCGGAAAGCCACTCGAATTCCACGCCTTCTTCCTCGGCGTTCATCACCTCGCGCTGCGAGCCGGGCATGTTGGCCCTGTCGCGGCGATAGAGACACTTCACCGAGGTGGCGCCCTGGCGGATCGCGGTGCGCACGCAGTCCATCGCGGTGTCGCCGCCGCCGATCACGACGACGCGCTTGCCCTCGGCATTCAGCTCGCCGCTCTCGAACTCGGGCACGTCGTCGCCAAAGCTCTTGCGGTTCGAGGCGGTGAGGTAATCGATGGCGCGCACGATGCCGGCGGCCCCGGCGCCGGGGCCGGGCAGTTCGCGGCTCTTGTAGACGCCCGTCGCAATGAGGACGGCGGTATGTTTTTGCCGGATCTCGTCAAAGCTGATGTCGGTGCCCACGTCACAGTTCAGCACGAACTCGACGCCGCCTTTTTCCAGCTGGTCGTTGCGGCGCATGACCACGTGCTTTTCCAGCTTGAAGCCGGGGATGCCATAGGTCAGCAGCCCGCCCGCGCGGTCGTAGCGGTCATAGACCGTGACCTGCACGCCGGCATTGCGCAGCACGTCCGCGGCAGCCAGCCCGCCGGGGCCCGCGCCGATGATGCCGACGCTTTCCTCGCGCTCTTGGCTAGGTGCGATAGGCTGCACCCAGCCTTCCTCCCAGGCGGTGTCGGTGATGTATTTCTCGACCGCGCCGATGGTGACGGTGCCGTGGCCCGATTTCTCGATCACGCAATTGCCTTCGCACAGGCGGTCCTGCGGGCAGATGCGACCACAGATCTCGGGGAAGGTATTGGTGGCCTGGCTGACCTCGTAGGCCTCCTGCAACCGGCCTTCGGCGGTCAGGCGCAGCCAGTCGGGGATGTTGTTGTGCAGCGGGCAATGGTTCTGGCAATAGGGCACGCCGCACTGGCTGCACCGGCCGGACTGCTCTTTCGCCTTCTCGTCGGCGTATTCCGCATAGATCTCGTTGAAATCTTCCCGCCGCGCATCAGCGGTGCGCTTGGTGGGCATGTCCCGCTCGACGGACACGAATTTCAGCATCGGTGTTTTTGCCACGATTCTCTCCAAAGATCGCCTCGGTCTACATGGTCTAGTGCAAGGTCGCGATAAAATAAAGTCAGCACAGTTGACCTATATTCCATTATTTTTACCTTCCGGCCCAGCTCGCGTCAAGTTTGATCAAAAACTTAGGTCCGAACCGGACTTAAATGCGCGCTTTCCTCTGATCCACTTTGCAGTATAGCTAAGAAAAAAAGACGAAGCAGAGCAGATGCCGCTTTTCCACCTCATCCTTGTGGCCGTGATCCAGGGGATCACCGAGTTCCTGCCGGTGTCGTCCTCGGGCCACCTCATTCTATTGCCGGGCCTGACCGGACTGGACGATCAGGGACAGGCGATCGACGTGGCCGTGCATGTCGGCACTCTGTTCGCCGTGATCCTGTATTTCTGGTCCGACGTGAAGCTGGCGCTGTCGGGTCTGCCCCGCGCCGTCACGGGGCGGATCGACACGGAAGGGTCCAAGCTGGCCTTCCTGCTGATCGTGTCGTCGATCCCCGTGGTGGCTTTTGGCGTGCTCTTGAAAATGACGGGATTGGACGACGACATGCGGTCGATCGCCGTGATCGGCTGGACGATGCTGGTCTTCGGCATCGTGCTCTACTGGTCCGACCAGGCCGGCGAGGCGACGCGCGAGGCGCGCGACTGGTCGTTACGCGACGCCATGGTGATGGGCGTCTGGCAGGCCATCGCGCTGATCCCCGGCACGTCGCGATCAGGGATAACGATCACCGGCGCGCGGTTCATGGGCTATGGCCGGTCCGACGCGGCACGGCTGTCGATGCTGATGTCGATCCCCGTGATCATCGAAAGCGGCGTGTTCCTGGGGGCAGAGGCGGTCTACACCGCCAATATCGGGCTGATCCGGGACAGCGCCATCGCCGCCGCGTTCGCCTTCGTGTCGGCGCTGCTGGCGCTGACCCTGATGATGCGGCTCCTGCGCAGCGTGTCGTTTACGCCTTACGTGATCTACCGGATCGTCCTTGGCGTCGTGCTGCTGGGCGTGGCCTATTCGTAATCCGGCACGGCGCTGTAGCGCTCGGGGATGAACAGCGCATAGGTCAGGAACCCCCAGTAATCGTCCCAGGCGGGATCCGTCACGCTGACCGTGACGGTGGAAAAGTGCCGCCCCGTCACCGTGTTGATCCCGAAGTAAAGCGCCGTGCCGCGCCACTTCTCGGCCATCTCGGGAGAGGCGCACCACAGGTGCAACGTGTCGCCCAGCGGCAGATCCAGCGACAGGAGCACATGCCCCTTGCGCGCCATGGCTTTCTCGATCGCGCGAACATGACCGCCGAATCCGTGGCGGAAGGCGCGCCACTGATCCGCCGTCGGCCCGGAGTCAGGGTCTACCTCACCCGGAAACAGGCGCATCACATCCTTGCGCGGATCGCCCGCGAAATCGGCCAGCCCCTGCTGTTCCAGCACCAGCGGCATCTCGAAAATGTACTTGTCCTCGATCCCAATCAGATGCCCCTGCGCGTCGAGCAGGCTGATGATCCCGCGCAGCGTGCGCTCGGGCGCCGGGGCGTCTTCGAGGCCGTAAAAGCCGATGGTTTCCAGCGTCGTGGGCGGCGTTTCGATCAGCGTGCGGGCGGTGGACATGACCTGCGGGTCATTGCCCGAGACATCCCGCGCGAAATCGAGGAACAATTGCGCCTGCTGTTCCGGGATCGGTTGCGCCGCGGCCGCGAGCGCGGAGGACACAAGCAGGAGCGCCGCCCATATCGCGCGGCGGATCATCCCTGGCGCAGGTTGCGCGCCGATTCCTTGATGTCCGAATACTGGCCCGACGGACGGAACCGCCACAGGTAATCGGACAGCACCGCCTCCATCGCCGTGGGATGGATGCCCAGCGCATCGAGGCCCTTTGCGCCCTCCGACACCACGTTGTCGCGCTTCAGGCTGTCGACCTGATCGCGCGTGATCTGTGCCGGGATCAGGCCGCCGCTGAGAAATTCCACGCCGTCCATCACGATGCCCATGGGCCGCGCCAGCGCGAAGGGGATGTTCACGATCAGGCGGCGGCGGCGAATGACACCCAGCATCTGCTGCATCAGTTCGCGGAACGTGTGCACATCCGGCCCGCCCAGCTCATAGATGCCGGGCGCGGCGTCGCCGGTGGCGCCCATCACCGCGGCCTCGGCGACGTTGTCGACATAGACCGGCTGAAACCTCGTGCCGCCGCCGACCACGGGCAGAACGGGCGAAAACCGCGTCATGCCGGCGAAGCGGTTAAAGAAGTTGTCCTCGGCTCCGAAGATGACCGAGGGGCGCAGGATCACGGCCTCGGGCATATGCTCCAGCACGGCCTCTTCGCCTTTGGCCTTGGACTGACCGTAAAGGCTGGGCCCGTCAGCGTCGGCGCCGATGGCCGAGATCTGGACCATCCGGCCCACGCCCATTTCCGACGCCATCTTCGCCACGCGGCGCGCGCCCTCGACCTGGATGGCGTCAAAGTTGTTCTTGCCGCGCCGGTCGAACGTGCCGACGCAGTTGATCACCGCGTCCGCGCCGCGCATCACCGAGCGCACGCTGTCATCGTCGCGAAGGTTGCAGGCGACCGGCGCGACCTGTCCCACCACGCCATAGGGCTTGACGAAGATCGCCTCGTGCGGGCGGCGGACCGCGACCCGCACGCGCCAGCCCTTCTGCGCCATCCGCCGCGCGATGTACCGCCCGACAAACCCCGATCCGCCGTATATGGTGACAAGCCTGGACATGGTTGGTGCTCCCGTCTGCGCCTTTGGGTTCCATTCTACTAGACGTGATGGTGGAAATCGACAAGGCGAATTGACCAATGCGAATTATCCGCACGAATCCACGTTGACACGCCCCCGCCAGATGTCTAAATGCGCCTCCACGACACCTGCCCAGGTGGCGGAATTGGTAGACGCGCTAGCTTCAGGTGCTAGTGTCCGTATGGACGTGGAGGTTCGAGTCCTCTCCTGGGCACCATTCGTCAGACCCCGACTTGCAGGAATGCCTTGTCTCTTCGGGGTTTTCGACGGCGACACTCCCGAAATCTGAACCGGCAGACGCGAAACCGCGACCCATTTTGCAGGGGCGTGCTATGATGCGCTCCGTCCTTCTGTCGGAGTACGTCTCATGAAATGTCGCACCCTTCTGGCCTTCGTGCTCGGTGCCCTGCTGCCAATTGCGGGAGTCGCCTGTGAACCACCGGCAATTTTCCACGTCCCCTACGAGCCGCGCCCGGGTACGGCGGCGCCGGACGAGATCGCCGGGTACGTCGCCCGCACGAAACCCGTGATCCGCAACGCGTCGCTGGCGCGCGGGGCGCCGGGCGAGTCGTCGCTCTGCGGGGGAATGGGCTATATCAGTGTCGAACTGGCGCTGCCGCCGGGCGCGCCCTTCACGCTGGGCCAGATCGGGGCGGAGGTGACGCTGGCCGAGGGCCGGTTCCACGATTTCGTGTTTCCGAAAGGGCCGGTCATGCCCGACGACGCGGCCGCCGACACGCTGACCGTTGGCAACGCGTGGTATGACGGACAGCCATCCGAGCAGCAGAGGATCGACGCCGTGTTCAACGCGGTGCTTGTCGCGCCGGACGGCACACGCGGCCCGGCCACGCGGATCGTGGTGAAATCCGTCCCCAAACGGGGCGGGCGGGATCCCGGCCTGTCGCGCTGAGGCGTTACACGCGAAAACGCCCGCCGAAGGGGGCGGGCGCCTGATACTTTCGGCCGGCCTCAGCCGTAGGCCGATTCCTTGCCGAAATGCTTGGTCAGCATGTAATAGATCACCGCGCGGTACTTGTTGCGCTCGGACTTGCCGTAGGTCTCGATGCACTGGTTGATCGCATCCATCAGTTGCGGCCCGTCGGACAGACCCAGCTTCTTGACCAGGAAATTGTCCTTCACCGTTTCCAGCTCGTGGTCCTGGCCGGCCGCCACGGTCGCGGCGTCGGCATCGTAGATCGCCGGCCCGCAGCCGATCGTGACCTTGGTCAACAGGTCCATGTCCGGGGTCATCCCGCATTTCGTTTTCAAATCGTCAGCATATTTCGCGATCAATTCGTCACGGCGTCCCATAAAGTCTTCTCCCACCTGTCCCGGCGTGCCACCGGGGCGTGTTTTCAGTTCCGGCGTGAAAGCCACGGGCAGGATAGCCACAGACGGACACCCGACAAAGGGAATTCTCGCCGGCATTCCCCGGAACGGCCCGGCGCGGCACCCGATGCGGATACGCAAAAGGCGCCCTCCGAAGGAGAGCGCCCAGCGCCTGCGTACCGATGCAGGAGTACGATTTACATCGCGGTGTCGAGCGGCACGTCGTCTTCCAGACCTTCCACGCCGGTCTCGTCGAACTCGGGCTGTGCCTTCAGCTCTTCCTCGGTCCACGAGCTCAGCATCATGCCTTCGCCTTCGGGGGCCATCGAGAACTCTTCCAGCGGGATGGCGACGGTGTATTCGCCCAGGCCAAGGAAGCCACCGATGCCGATCACGGCAGCAAGGCTTTCACCCTGGCGCACGATGTAGTCGATCTCGCCGACGTCTTCACCGGCTTGGGTGGTCACGTTCTGGCCAAGGATGTCGCCGACCAGCATGCCGCTGAAGCTGCTGTCCATGCCGCCTTCGGTGCTGGTGACCGCGTTACCGTCGTCGGCACCCATCTCGGTGTCGGCTTCGGTGTCGGCCGCCATGTTGTCGGACGACTCGGTCTCGGCGTTGGTTTCAGTGTCCGCGGCAACGTCGCTGTCGGTCATGTCGTCAGCGGCTTCGTCGGTCGACTCGGCCACGTCATCGGCTGCGTCCTCGGTCGCGTCGGCTGCGCCTTCGGCCATGTCCTCGGCACCTTCGGCCGCGTCTTCTGCCGTGTTTTCAACGGCCTGTGCCGAATCTTCGGCAGCGTCTTCGACAGCTTCGCCGGTGTTCTCGGCGCTCTGTTCCAGCTGCTCCGACGTGTCCTGGGTTTCCGCCTCAACCGACTGCTCGGTGGTCAGCGTGCCTTCGGCATCCGTATCGGATTGGGCGATGGCTGCGCCGGTCATCAGGGCAATGGCGGCAACAGAAGTGGTCAGGGTCTTATACATTGGATCTTCCTCCTTTGCGTTATGTCGCCTCAACATCGCCCGGACGAAGATAGTTCCCGCCGGAATCGAAAATGCCGCCCGGCGGGATGCGGGGCGGCATTTTTTTGCCGAAAAAGGCGGGTAGGGCCCTGAATAATGGGGGTTTCCGCGAAACCCCGTCCGATTTCAGTAGCGGTAATGTTCCGGCTTGTAGGGGCCTTCGGGCGAGACGCCGATATAATCGGCCTGTTCTTTCGCCAGCTGGGTCAGCTTCACGCCGATCCGGTCCAGGTGCAGGCGGGCGACCTTTTCATCCAGGTGCTTGGGCAGGATGTAAACCTTGTTCTCGTACTCGCCGCCATTCTTCCACAGCTCGATCTGCGCCAGGACCTGGTTGGTAAAGCTGGCCGACATCACGAAGGACGGGTGGCCGGTGGCATTGCCGAGGTTCAGCAGGCGGCCCTCGGACAGCAGGATGATGCGGTTGCCCGAGGGCATCTCGATCATGTCCACCTGTTCCTTGATGTTGGTCCACTTGTGGTTCTTCAGGCTGGCGACCTGGATCTCGTTGTCGAAGTGGCCGATATTTCCGACGATCGCCATGTCCTTCATCTCGCGCATGTGCTCGATGCGGATCACGTCCTTGTTGCCGGTGGTGGTCACGAAGATGTCGGCGGTCTTCACCACATCCTCCAGCGTGGTCACCTGGAAGCCGTCCATCGCGGCCTGCAGCGCGCAAATGGGGTCAACCTCGGTCACGATCACCCGCGCGCCGGCACCTTTCAGCGATGCGGCAGAGCCCTTGCCCACGTCGCCATAGCCCATCACGACGGCGACCTTGCCGGCCATCATCGTGTCGGTGGCGCGGCGGATGCCGTCGACGAGCGATTCCTTGCAGCCGTACTTGTTGTCGAATTTCGACTTGGTGACGCTGTCATTCACGTTGATCGCGGGGAAGGGCAGCTGCCCGTCTCGCACCAGTTGATAGAGGCGGTTGACCCCGGTGGTGGTTTCCTCGCTGACGCCCTTGATCTGGTCGCGGATCTTTGTGAACCAGCCGGGGGACGCCTCCATCCGTTTCTTGATCTGCGCCTTGATGACCTCTTCCTCTTCCGAGGTCGGCGTCGGGATCACGTCCTCGCCCGCCTCGGCCCGCGCGCCCAGCAGCACGTAGAGCGTGGCGTCGCCGCCATCGTCGAGGATCATGTTCGGCCCGTCCTCGAACAGGAACGACTTGTCCAGGTAATCCCAGTGCTCTGCCAGCGTCTGGCCCTTGATCGCGAAGACCGGCGTGCCGCCCTCGGCAATCGCCGCCGCGGCGTGGTCCTGGGTGGAAAAGATGTTGCACGAGGCCCAGCGCACATCGGCGCCCAGTTCCACCAGCGTCTCGATCAGAACGGCGGTCTGGATCGTCATGTGCAGGCTGCCGACGATGCGCGCGCCCTTCAGCGGCTTCTGCGCTCCGTATTCCTCGCGCAGGGCCATCAGGCCCGGCATCTCGGTTTCCGCGATATCCAGTTCCTTGCGCCCGAAGGCGGCAAGGCTGATGTCCTTGACCACGTAGTCTTTTGCCATCTCGACGATCCTTGCATTCCAATGTTGCAAGGCAGATAGCACCCGGCCCGCACATGGGCAATCCACAGTCACGCCGATCGCGCCCCGGGTTGACACCAATTCGACGAAAACCCGATCTAGCTTGCCGATCCGAGGACCGGCGCGCCGGGCTCTTTCTGGTGCCAGTCGGTACCCGATGCCACGATACAGGTCATGCCGTCGGGCATTGTCATCATCACGGTGAACGTTCCGGAGTTCTGCGACGACCATATCTCGACCAGCGCCTGCGTGTCGTCGTCGGTCTGCAGTCCGGCGGCGGTGGGCTGCTCGTCGTAGTGGGCGGCAAGCCGCTCTACCACCGTTTCGCGGTCCGCACATTGCGCGGCGATGGCCGGTGCGCCGATGACGATTGCGCCCGATGCTGCCCAGACCGCTGTCAGTTGCCTGATCATCTCAAGCTCCTTTCACAGGTTTATCAAAGGCAGGCCGCAGCAGACCCGGCACGCCTCGTTTTTTGTCGCGGTCACGTCGATGCGGGGCGGCGCTCGATTGTTATTATTGCCTCAAAAGCCCGGCATCGTTGGCAGCAGTGATGCGATGCGGTCAACGTGCGGCGCAAATGTGGCATTTCTGTGGCAATGCCCCTGCCAGCGAGGCTTTGCAATTCGGCCGGCCCGGGCCTAAACCATGAAAAAACGCCCTTGTAACGGAGCCCGCCGTGCCACCTCCCCGTGCCTGGCAAAAGATGCTGTCCGGTCGCCGGCTTGACCTGCTGGACCCGACGCCCGTCGACATCGAGATCGAGGATATCGCCCATGGCCTTGCCTTCGTGGCGCGGTGGAACGGGCAGACCGACGGCGATTTCGCCTATTCGGTGGCCGAGCATTCCCTGCTCGTGGAAAGGCTCTATTCCCGCCTGATTCCGCGCCCCGAGCCGAAATGGCAACTGGCCGCGCTGCTACATGACGCGCCGGAATACGTGATCGGCGACATGATCTCGCCGGTGAAGAACGCGGTCGGCCCGGCCTATGACGAGCTGGACAAGCGGCTGGCGGCGGCGGTGCATCTGCGCTTTGGCCTGCCCGCCGCGATCCCGACGCCGGTCAAGAAGATGATCAAGAAGGCCGACAGGATCAGCGCCTGGATGGAGGCCACCACCATCGCCGGCTTTACCAACGCCGAGGCGACGCGTTTCTTCGGCACGCCCCCGGCAGACATCATCGACGGCCTGCGCATCGTGCTGCGCCCCCCGATGGAGGCCCGCGCCGACTATACCGCCCGCCACGCCGAGCTGATGCGCCTGACCGAGTGATCCATGTCACACGGATGAGCGCGCGCTGTCCTCAGGTCAGTCAAGGCGGGATGCGAGGCGCGCGATTGTCCGCACCTGCGCACCGCCCTTCTCCGGGACAATCGGTCTAGGACAAATCGGCAGCCTTGCGATGCGAGGTGTTCTGCTCGTAGGCGTAGGCCTGTTGGATCAGCTCCGGTTCACTCCACTTCTGGCCGAGGAAAATCAACTCGAAGGGCGCGCCCGATTTGTAATAGCCCGCGGGCACCGTGACGGCTGGCACGCCAGCGATGTTCAGTTCGCCGACGGTCGTTTCCCGGATGGCATCACCTGAATGAAGCTCTGGAAGTTCTTCGATCATCTGAGGATAGACCAGACCGTCCAGATCATGCCGATCGAACACTTCTTTCAGAAGGTCGAGATACCGTCTCTTCAGTTCCACGAATTGTGGCATCGCCGGCGGCGTTCCTGGCGATTTGATCGCCTCGACAAAATCAGGCAACTCGTGAAGATACCCCAGGATGGTCCCCTTGCTTGTGACCTCCTCGATATGGGTTGCCTCGGCGAATTCATCCCACGTCTTGACAGCCGCACTCTCGCCAAGGCGCTTGAGGTAGCAGGTCATGTCATAGGCAATGGATTCCAGACCGCGCCCGTCAAAGAACGGTGTGCCCGGTGTGACCTGGCGATAGGACGCAAAGTCGGTCCCGGCAAAAGGGTCCTCGACAAGGATCGCGCCTGCCGCTTCCAGTTCGCCCTTTGCCCGCTCGTAGAGTTCCGCAGCCTCGGAGGAAAGCTTGTTCGGACGCCACCCTGGTCCATAGAGACCAAGACGTTTGCCCTTGAGACCGTCCTTGGAAAGATTGGCCGCGTATCCTTCAGACGGGATCTTGTCCACGCAGGCCAGGGTCTTTGGATCTTCTGTCGTATAGCCGGCCAGAACGTCCAGACCATGGGCCGCATCTTCGACCGTACGGGCAATCGGCCCGACCACGTCGCGATTGCCTGACAGCGGAACGACGCCGGCGTTCGGCACCAGGCCGATGGTGGGTTTGATCCCCACCAGCCCTTGCGCCGATGCAGGGTTTTGAATGGAGCCGCCGGTTTCCTCGGCCAATCCTATCACCGCCATATGGCTGGCGACGGCCGCTGCGGTACCAGCGCTCGATCCGCCCGGGGCACGTTCACGATGGGCAGGATTGATCGTCGGGCCCGCCCAGCTGTCGTTCGCGTGCGTTCCGGTCCAACTTAGAATCGGCACGTTGGTTTTTCCCAGAATGATCGCGTCAGCGGCGCGCATGCGCGCGACCACGGGGCTGTCGCGTTCAGGCATCAGATCGATGCCGCCAAATTTGGAGTTCAGTCGTTTCCAGCCTGCAGTCGTCGGGAACCCTTTCATATCCATCGGGTCCTTGACCACGATCGGAACGCCGGCCAGAGGACCAACAGGCTCACCGGCGGCAATACGGCGGTCGACGTCTCGGGCGGCTTCAAGCGCCGCCTCATCATTCTCGAAAATAATCGCATTGAATATCGGGTTCATGGCCTTGACCTGCGCAAGAGCGGCTTCCGTCAGTGCCTCGGCTGAAATTTTTCCGGTCGATAAACCATCGCGAATTTCGCGAACCGTAATCGTTCCTAAATCCGGTATTTGAGTCATTGCGATCTCCTCCCTCGTTTGTCAGACCGTCATGTGCTTTCGCACCAGATCATCGGTCAGTTCGCTTGTTTCGCCCTCTGCAACGATCCGGCCCTTTTCCATCATCGCGAAACGATGGGAGACCTCTCGCGCAAAGCGCACGTTCTGCTCGACCAGGATCACGGTCAGACCGAAGTCCCGGTTGAGCTTGAAAATCACTTGTTCGATTTCCTCGACGATGGACGGCTGAATGCCTTCATTGGGCTCATCGAGCAGCAAGAGCTTGGGGTGGGCCGCCAATGCGCGTGCAATCGCGAGCTGCTGCTGCTGTCCACCAGACAACAACCCGCCAGAGCGATCCATGTTGTCCCGCAGATACGGAAAAAGCTCTGTTACGATTTCAGGGATTTCGGGCTTGCCGTCCTGGCGGGCAAAGCCTCCCATCAGGATGTTCTCCCTGACGGTGAAATCGGGAATGATCTCGCGGCCCTGCGGGACATAGGCAACCCCGGACCGGGCCCTCAGGTGAGGCTCGCTCGACGCGATGTCCTTGCCTTGCAGGACAATAGAACCCGTCACCCTGTCGGTGAGCCCCATCAGGGTCTTGAGCAATGTCGTCTTGCCGACCCCGTTTCTTCCGAGGATGGACGTCACCTCGCCCGGCGCAACATCCAGCGACACGCCGTGCAGGACATGAGAGCGGCCATAAAAACTGTTCAGATCCTTGATCGATAGCATCACGAAATCCCCGCTGATCCCAGATAGGCCGCCCGGACTTCTTCATTGTTTTCAATGTCTGAAACCGATCCCTCGGCAATGACTTTGCCAAGGTGGAGCACTGTTATGATTTCGGCGATCTCCCGAACAAAACTCATGTCATGTTCGATCACCAGTAGAGTGTGATCGCCCCGCAGGTTCTTGATGATGTCCGCGGTCTTTTGGGTTTCGTCCGCGGTCATACCGGCTGTCGGTTCGTCAAGAAGGACCACCTTCGGATCCTGCGCGACCAGGATCCCCAATTCCAACCACTGCGTTTCCCCGTGGCTCAAATGCGCCGCTGTCCGGTGCTGAACACCTGTCAGGCCGATTTGCTCGATGATCTCGGAAACGCGGCGCTTGTCGCTGTCTGACATTCCGAACCGCAAGTTCTGGAAGACGGACTGGCCGTGACACCGCGCAACTTCGATGTTCTGGCGTACCGACAGGTCGCGGAACACGCTCGGTATCTGGAACTTGCGCCCGATCCCGGCATTGGCGATCTTGTGCTCCTGCCAATTGGTCACGTCCTGGCCAAAGACCCGAACGCTTCCCTTCACGCAGGGGATGCGACCGGAAACCATGTCCATCAGGGTGGTTTTCCCGGCTCCGTTGGCGCCGAGCAGAACCCTGAGCTCTCCATCCGAGACGGTCATCTTGACGTCATCCACTGCGATGAAAGCGCCAAATCTGGCGGTAAGCCCGTCCAGGGCCAGTGCATCAGCCATCTTGTCGTAGCTCCTGTTTGGAAGAGGTCGTGACCAGGGCTGAAGACGCGTCCCGTTTCGGTTGTCCGGTCTTGGCGAGCCTGTCCACAAGGTCATGGGCAAGCCCTCCGAGACCTCTTGGGAGGAACAACACGACAAGCACGAAGATCAGTCCGATGATCGCTTTCCAGGCTTCGACAAGAGCTTCGATTTCGCTCACTTGCGCTTCGATGAAGTTGATCAGGATCGCGCCGATACAGGCCCCAAGCAGCGATGAGCGACCGCCGACAGCGGCCCAGACCACCATGGTCACCGAGAACGAAAGGTCCATGAACGTGGGGGATGCGAACTCGGACACCAGAACAAATAGCATCCCGGCATAGCCAGCGATTGCAGCTGACACGACGAAGAAGAAGGTCTGATAGAGCGGAACATCGAAACCGAGATGGCGCGCACGCTGCTGGTCGTCGCGAATTGCCTGGAGGATGAGGCTGGCGCGCGTATCGGCCAGGAGCCGCCCGATGATCAGCACGAGCGACAGTGACGCCGCAACCAGATAGTACATTTCGCGACTATAGGGATCTATCTCGTAGCCAAAGACGGTGAAGAAACCGAGATCCGTCAGCCCGTTGAACCCGTTGGTCACGGGTTGGGCGTCAATCACGATCAGACGCACCAGAAGCACCAGGGCAAGCGTGATGATCGAAATGAACACGCCGGAAATCCGGTTTCTGAAGACGATGGTGCCAAGCAGTCCTGCCACAATGACCGGAACCACGATGCCCATGGCCACACCAAACCACTGTGCTTGAAATGGAATCCAGAGATAAGAGCCCGGTGTGATGCAGCAAAGTTCAATCGGGGCATTCGGCTCGGCGTTCCAAAGCATGAAGTCCGGAATTGGCTTGTCAGACCCTTGCTGCAAACTCGTGTAGCTCATCAACTTGAGTGACATCGCCATCATGTAGGCACCAAGGCCGAAGAAGAGCCCCTGCCCGAGGCTCAACACGCCTGCGTAGCCCCAGGTCAGCGCAATCGAAAGCCCAAGCATGCCATAGACAAGATACTTCGACGCGCGGTTCAGACCGAAGTCGTCCATGAACAGCGGGACCAGGAAAAGGGAGATGATGAAGAGGCCGTATGCGCCCAACTGAAAACTGCGTCGCGTATCCATCTCAGCGTCCCTTGAATGAGAAGAGGCCATTGGGCCTGAGAATGATGACGGCGATCACGACCGCAAAGACGACTGCCCGGGCAATGATGTCATTGCTGAAAAGCGCCACCATAGCATTGATCTCTCCAAGCAGACCCGAAGACATGATCGTGCCGAACATGCTGCCGATCCCACCCGTTACGACCACCATGAAACCATCGACCACGAGGGTGTTGCCCATATCCGGAAAGACCGTCTTGAAGCCGGACATCATGACCCCGGCGACGCCGGCAAGGCCGGATCCCAGTGCAAACGTGAGCGCGTTCGTGCGCTTGACGTCGATGCCACACGCCGAGGCCATCTGCGGGTTCCGAATGATTGCGCGCACCTTGACCCCGAAAGAGGTCCGGTAGAGCGTTACCCAGGTGAGAAATGCGAGAATGATCGTTACACCGATAATGAAGACCCGATAGGCGTTCAGATCGGCGCCTGCAAATCTGACGGTTCCCTGCAGCATCGAGGGTACAGAGACGTTCTGAAGGCCGGGTCCAAGACCTTCGATCTTTATTCCGAAGAAGGAGAGTCCGAATTCAAGGCGAATGGCCTGCTGGAGGAGGATGGAGATGCCCCATGTGGCAAGCAACGTATCCAGCAATCGCCCATAGAGGCGGCGGACGACAAGCCGCTCGATCACGAGACCGATCAGGGCGGTCAGGACGAAGGCTATGGGAATTGCAAACAGGAAGTTCAGATCCAACCAGATCTGGGTCATGACGGTGACATAAGCCCCGATCATGACCATATCGCCGTGAGCCATGTTAATGACTCCCATGGCTCCATAGGTAATCGCCAGTCCAAGCGCGATCAAAAGCAAGATCGAACTAAGGCTCAGGCCAATAAATAATACTTCCGTCATTCGGTAATCCCCAACATCCGCCAAGCC
The DNA here is from genome assembly GCF_019802205.1 of Roseovarius atlanticus. GTDB lineage: Bacteria > Pseudomonadota > Alphaproteobacteria > Rhodobacterales > Rhodobacteraceae > Roseovarius > Roseovarius atlanticus_A. Next base: position 910,640 of record NZ_JAHVHQ010000002.1, on the reverse strand, counting down.
GTGACGCCATGTCCGCTTTGAACACGGCGTCACGTCTCCAGGTCGCTGTCGTCTAGAGTTTGGTTTGGTCCAGTCCCTTCGGTGAGCAGAAAAGATTGTCTGCAGTCTCACCGTAGGCGGAATATGGAAGTGGCTTAACGTTGCCGTCGGAGGCCGCAATGATCTTGCTTTGTCCGTCTTCCTGCCATTGACCGATACGCGGTGTCAGCGCCGCATGAAGGTTGTCGGCATCGATGGTGACGCGACCACCTGGTGCATCATAGGCCTGTCCACCGAGATTCTCGCGGACAGCGTCGATATCCAGGCTTCCGGCTGCCTCGACTGCCTGTTTCCAGATAAACACCTGGAAGTAGGCCGCTTCGAGAGAGTGATAGGTCACCACGTTAGGGTCGTTCACTTTCTTGCGGAATTTCTCGATAAACGCGCGGTTCGCATCCGTGTCGATCGATTGGAAATACGGCACGGACGTGTAGCTGCCTGCGGCAAACTCGGGCCCCATCGCCTGGATTTCAATCTCGCCGGTCACGGTTGCACAAATCGGAATATCTTCCTGCGAGATACCCTGGTTCTTGAACTCGCGGTAGAAGGCGATGATCGAGTCACCGACGACGTTGGATACAACGGCGTCACAGCCCGAATCCTTGATCTTCTTGACCATGGCCGCCCACTCGGAGTGACCAAGCTCCAGGTACTCGTCAGCCACCCACTCGGCGCCATTGTCCTCGAGCAGCTTCTTGGTGACCTTCGCCATCTCCTTGGGATAGACGTAGTTCGAGCCGACGATGAAGATCTTCTTGCGGCCATGCTCATTCACGAGCCATGGGATCAGATTGCCCAATTGCTGGTTTGGAACGGCACCTGAGTAGAGCACGTTGCGTGAGCATTCGAACCCTTCATAGTGAGTTTGATAATAAAGCATCGCGTTGCGACGCTCGAAAATCGGCAGAACAGCCTTGCGGCTGGCAGATGTGTGACAGCCAAAGATGTTCGAGATCTTGTCGCGGACAATCAGCTTCGAGGCTTTTTCGTTGAAGGTCTTGGGGTCAGAAGCGCCGTCCTCGACAACCACTTCCACCTGCTGACCGAGGACACCGCCTGCAGCATTGATGTCGTCGACTGCGAGCTCGACAGCGTTGGCCAGAAGTTTTTCAACGACTGACAAGCCTCCGGTTTGCGAGTAGAGCGCGCCAACCTTGATCGTATCTGCGGCAAGCGCCCTTCCGACGAATGCCGGGGATGCCAGCAACGCGGAACCGGCGGCGGCGGTTTTCAATAAGTCTCTTCTGTTCATCGTCATAGAATGACCCTCCATTGTTGAACGAGGACGCAGTCCAGTTGCGTGTGAACGCGCGTGCATCAGCGTCGTATTTTTTTATTTTGGGGAGCTGCCGGCGGCACTGCCGGGAGATAACAAAAAACCCGCACTGTCGGTGAAGACATGCGGGCGACCTTGCCATCTTTGCGCGACGAAATTACTCCGTCCGCTCACTTGCCAATGGCCTCTGATATGAGGGGATCGGCACGCGTATGTTGGGTTAGCTAACCACGCTTCAAAAGCTTTGGCAAGTCACCTTCAGAACTAATAATGGTCTGAGCCACTTCTTCCATCGACAATTGCTGCGCCATGGCCATCTTGCGGATGTCTTCATGGGCTGCTGCTTCCGTCATGCCGTTTCTGGCCATGAGAATGAGTTTTGCGCGGCTTACCTGCTTGTCGCCCAAGGCCTTTCGTTTGAACTTGCGCAGGTCACGTTGCATGTTCTGCTGTGTCTGCCACGAGTTTCGCGCGATCGCCAAATTCGTCAAAAGACCGAACGGTTTGATCGGACGTTCAATGACAGCCATCGCGCCGCTTTCGAGCACCATCTGCAATGCGGTCGGGTTCTCGTAACTGACAATGGCAAGGATCGTGGGGCCAGTCTTTCCAAGCGATGACACGAACCTTTTGATTTCGTCGCGCGCATCGTCCTCAATGGCGAGAAAGACAACATCCGCCGCTTCCGAAGGTCTGTGCGGGATCGGCCATTCCATGGTGGCCGTACAGCCAATGCGGCGCAGGTGATCCAGGAGGAACTCACCTTCCTCGTTCAGCGGGTGCAGAACCTGGACTTCGAGATTGCGAAGGTCGTTAAGGCTGGCAAATGGCATGACTCTTCACCCGCTCTTGATCTTCGGATCAGCGAGCGCTGGATCCATGCCGTGACGTGTCATGAAGGGATCCGGCGCGACCCATTCATCCGGCTCGAATACGATCTCGTATCTTCCGTTGTCATCCAGTTTCGCCACCCTTGGCCACAGGTAGGTATGGTTGGTTTGGGGATCGATTTTGACACGGCCTTGCGGTGCGTCAAACTCGACCTCTCCAAGGGCTTTCAGCAATTCGGTTCGACGGTCGGTCCCGGCTTTTTCGAGCGCGGCTGCATAAAGGTGGACCTGAAAATAGGCGGATTCGGCAGGAGCCGTCGCCACGACTTCGGGGCCATAGGTTTCCTTCATCTTGGCCACAAAACGCTCGGCTCCGGCGCCACCCAACGTATCGAAAAACGGAGAGGCCGTGATGTGGCCCGCGGCAACATCCGGCTGCATTTGCACGAAATCGGCCTCGCTCGTGGATTGGCTGGCAATCGGCATGGTCTTCGCATCGAAGCCGGCCGCCTTGAACGCGTTGAAGAAGGGCACGATGCCATCGCCGACAACTGTCGAGTAGATGCAATCCGGTTGCGTACGCTTGATACGCTGGATGATGCTTTCGATGTGCCTTGGCGAAATATCCAGCGGCACATAGAATTCATCGAGCACTTCGCCGCCAATTTTCAGAAAAAGCTCTGCGATGATGCGATTGGATTCGTGCGGATAGATGTAGTTCGAGCCAACAATGAAGACCCGCTTCCCATAGTTCCCGGAAAGATAATCGACCAGCTGAACCGAGTTCTGATTGGGGGCGGCTCCGGTGTAAACACAGTTCCTGGAATATTCGAAACCTTCGTAAAGCGTCGGATAAAAGAGGAGCGCGCCTCTGTCCTCGACGACCGGAAGTGTGGCCTTCCGCGTGCTCGACATGTGACAGCCGAAAATAACATTGACGCGGTCCTCGTCGCAAAGCCGCAGAGCCAGTTCGTTATAGTAGGATGGTGTCGAGCATGGATCATAGGCAATGGGCTCGATGGCCCTGCCGAGGACACCCCCCGCTTGGTTGATCTCCTCGATGGCAAGCAAGGTCGCCGCTCGCTGCGTCCGCTCTATCGCGTGGGTCACCCCGGTTTCGGAGAAAAGGACACCAACACGCCAAGGTTCTTGCTTCATCACTTCACCAAAAAATAAAGGCCCTCAGACCGCAAACGGGTCGAGAGCCTCCCTGCTCATAGGATAATCCAGCACCATGGTGCTCGACCGAGGATGTCACCTCGGTCGCAAAAATGCAAGTCTGGGTGTGATGTCCGGGTTTTCTGTCCCCTGCGAACGGTATCAAGAACGCTTAAAACGAGTTCTGCAATTCGCTAGCCTGTGAAAATGTCTTTCTCTTCTTTCATGATCCGGCTCAAGTACTGCGCGACCAATCGAATTCTCTCTATTTCCTTAAAATCCTCGTGGATGGTCATCCAATACGTCCGGGAGAGAAGATGCTGCTTCAAAATGAGCTGCAATTCATCTTCAAACCCGGCTGCGACGAACATTGGAAGAATACCAATCGATACTCCGTTCAAGATCATGTCTCTCTGCGCGATGACGCTCGTGCTGCTCAAATTGGCGGTCAGATGGACATCGCCGAAGTGGAGGTAATCCAGTTCCCGCGTGTGCAGGAGGGATCCGATATATCCGCAAAGCCGATGATCTTGCAGATCCTGGATATGTTCCGGTTCCTTGTTGTTCCGAAGGTAACGGCTGCTTGCGTAAAAGCCGAGCTTGTAGTCCACGAGTTTTCTGACGACCAGGCTTCCGCTGGTAGGGCGGTCAAGGGTAATAACGATGTCTGCTTCACGCGCTGCCAGGGAGTAGCGTTGAGGCAGTGCGACGAGTTCGACTTCCAGGCCCGGATGAAGGTCGAGAATGCCGCCCATTCTTGCCGCGAGATAACCGATGCCAAGCCCCTCCGGCGCGCCGATGCGCACGACGCCGCGCTCTGCGTTCAAGGACGTCTGCAGGGCCGCCATGTCCGTGATCAGATTCGCTTCCATGCGTTCTGCGGTCTGCTGGAGGCGTTGACCGGCCGCGTTGATCCTCAGGCGCCTGCCAGCCCGTTCGAACAGCTTGACCCCAAGGCGTGTTTCCAGGTTTGTCAGCCGCCTTGAAAGCGTCGTGTGATCCATCCCCAAACGCTTTGCCGCTCCGACGAGCGACCCGGCCCGGGCGATGCCCAGAAACAGCCTTATATCCTCCCAATCCGGTTCCTGCATGCAAATTCACCCAAGCCAAGTGCATTTTTGCATGTTTTAACATGAGCATTTCTTTCGTAACAAGTTGTCACTATGGCGAATAAACTGAATAAAAATAACAACATTCGTGATGAGATAGACAGCCAGAGCTTCGATTACATTGTCGTCGGAGCGGGTACGGCAGGATGTATACTTGCCAACCAACTGTCTCAGAATCCGAAGAACAAGGTCCTCCTGATCGAGGCCGGTGGCCCGGATAACTGGATATGGTTTCACATTCCTGTCGGCTATCTCTTTGCGATCGGAAACCCGCGCTCGGACTGGATGTTCAAGACGGTCGCCGAGAAAGGGCTGAACGGACGGTCGCTCGCCTATCCGCGCGGCAAAGTGATCGGTGGTTCATCCGCTATCAACGCGATGATTGCAATGCGAGGGCAAGCGCAGGACTATGATTCATGGCGTCAGGAAGGCCTTGTCGGTTGGGGCTGGGATGACCTGCTGCCGGTATTCAAGGACCTGGAAGATCACTTCCTGGGTGAGACGGAACATCACGGTGTCGGTGGCGGATGGCGTGTCGAACCTCCGCGCATCTCCTGGAAGATACTTGATGTGATCGCCGATGCCGCCGAAGGCATGGGTATCGAGAAGATAGCCGATTTCAACACCGGCGATAATGAAGGCACCTGCTATTTTCATGTCAATCAGCAGCAAGGGCGGCGCTGGTCGTCAGCCCGTGGCTTCCTGAAGCCCGTATTGGATCGACCGAACCTTACGCTCGTGACAGGTGGACTTGCGGACAGACTGAACTTTGAAGGGAAACGGGTCACGGGGATCACATTCGAAAAGAACGGTCAGAAGATCACGGCAAAAGCGAGCGGAGAAGTCGTTCTTTCATCCGGATCGGTTGGGTCCATTCAGCTGCTGCAAAGATCAGGCATAGGTCCGTCCGAATGGCTGAAATCCGCAGGCATAGATGTGTTTCATGCCCTGGAGGGCGTCGGTCGGAATCTGCAGGATCACCTTCAACAGCGCGCCATCTACAAGGTCGCCAATACGAAGACCTTGAACGAGACCTATCACAACCTTGTAAAAAGGGCATGGATGGGGGTCGAATACGCGCTGTTCAGAAGAGGGCCTTTGACAATGGCACCTTCTCAGCTTGGCATATTCACAAGGTCGTCCGAAGACTATGACAGGGCCAATATCGAGTTTCACGTCCAGCCGTTGTCATTGGACAAGTTCGGAGATCCTCTTCACAGATTTCCCGCGGTCACCGTGAGCGCCTGCAACCTGCGCCCGACGTCGCGGGGTTCCATACGCATCCTGGATGATGACATTCGATCTCATCCGGAAATCGCTCCCAACTATCTGGCAACCGCCGAGGATCAACAGGTCGCCTGTGACGCGATACGCGTCACACGCCGATTGATGCAGCAACAGGCTCTGAAACCGTTCCAGCCGCAAGAGCATCTGCCCGGCAATCAAGTGGGTGACGACCACGACGCCCTGGTGAAAGCGGCAGGTGACATAGGAACGACAATCTTTCACCCCGTCGGAACCGCGAAAATGGGTCGCGGAACCGACCCGGTCGCGGTCGTTGATGAACGGCTTCGGGTACATGGCCTTGACGGTCTTCGCGTGATTGATGCGTCCGTCATGCCAACCATTACGTCCGGCAACACGAACACGCCGACAGCGATGATTGCGATGAAAGGAAGCAAAATGATCCTCGAGGACAGTCGCTGACGGCCTGGCCACCAAACGCGAACGCTTTCGCAAGAGGCAAGCACGCCTCGTTCGGCCAGCAGATCCCCGACATCGCGCAGACGGCGCAAGAGATGACGGAACGGGGAAAGCGAACGCCCGTCAGCCGAGGATTTCGGCGCTCTGCACGGCGTCCTTGACAAAATTCTGAGTTGGACCTTAACATAACTCACAAGCGGCCATGGCCTCAACGTTGAGACCGCCGCGTGCACATGGACAAATAACCGCCCTGCGCGGTCTGGCAAAGAAGCCCCTGCATTGACCCGGATCGGGTCGGCGGGGCTTTTTGCGTTTGAGGGATTGATGCGACCTTTGAAGATCAGAATTGGGCTTCTGTTTTCGGAAAGCGGTTCCTATTCGGCCGTAAGCCGGGCGATGTCCGCGGGCGCGCGGCTTGCCATCGCAGAGATCAACAACCGGCATGCGGATGAGATCCAGCTTGAACAGGTGCCTTTCGATCCGAAAGGAAATCTGCGCGGCTACGTCGAAGGGGCGCAATACCTCCTGGGTGAGCTTGGCCTGAAGCACGTGGTCGGCTGCTACACGTCCTCCAGCCGCAAGGAAGTCCTGCCGTATTTCGAGAAGCATGATGCGATGCTGTGGTATCCGTCCCACTACGAGGGGTTCGAGACGGCGGAGAACGTTGTTTACACGGGGGCTGCACCGAACCAGCATATTCTGCCCCTGGCACGGCATCTGCTGAGAGAAGATCGCCGGCGCGGCTGGCTTGTAGGCTCGAACTACATCTGGGCGTGGGAGAACAACCGGATCCTGCGCGAGGCGTTGACCAATACGCAGGGCGAAGTTGTCGGAGAGCGCTATTTTCCCGTGGGCGAGACAGACCTGTCGGATGTCGTGAAGCAGATCGTCGCGGACGTTCCCGATTTCGTATTCACCACCTTGATCGGTTCTTCCCTGGTTTCTTTCATTCGCGAGCTTCGGGCCGAGGCGGAGGCCGCCGGGATTGACCAGACCAGGAAATTTCCGGTTTGCAGCTGCAGCCTGTCCGAAGCCGAATTGCCATTCCTGGGGAACGCTAGCGACGGGCACCTTTCCTCGTCAGTTTATTTTTCGAGCATTTTGACCTCGGAAAACAAGCGTTTCACATCGGCCTGGGATGCGAAGTTCGGTCAATTCGGTCGTGCCTCGGCCGATGCAGAGGCAACCTACCTTGGTGTTCACCTGCTGGCCGAGGCCGCGATGCGGGCCGGATCCGACGCGTTCGAGCCGGTGCGCGAGGCCGTGCGCGGTGCGCGTTTTTCCGGTCCGCAAGGCGACATCCGCGTTGATGAAGACAACCTGCACTGCTGGATGCGGCCGCGGATCGGCCGGTCGCGCCCGGACGGGACGTTCGATGTACTGTTCGAGAACCCGGTTTCCATCCGCCCTGACCCTTACCTTACCTGGACGTCGGAAGGCGGCGAAGATCAGAACACTGATCTGAAGGTGGTCACATGAAGAAGATTTTGCGGAACTTCCGGGGGATGCGCGCTCTTGTCCTGCAAGGTGACGTGACGGGTCGCGACAAGCTTTTGCAAACGCTGAGAAAGCTGGGCCTCGACGCCGAGGCTGTCGCGCCCGAAACGGCAAGCCGCGAACTGATCGATTCCGCGGACCTGATCTTTGTCGATGCCGACGAAGGCATTGATCCGATCTTCGACGACGCAAGCCTGCCCGATGTCCCGATCATCGCGATTATTGGCAACGAAGCGCCAAGCCGTCTCTCCCGTGTCGTCAAGGTCCGAGCGGCAAGCCACATCCAGAAGCCTGTACGCAGCTCCGGAGTGTTTACCGCGGTCTTGTTGGGCATCAACGAGTTCGCGCAGCGCCAGCGGATGGCGCAAGAGGCGGATGTTCTCCGCCGACGTCTTGCGGGACGGCGCGTTGTGGTCAAGGCCGTGATCGCCCTGATGCGGCGTTGGGGAATCGACGAGACGGTTGCCTACGAAAGACTTCGATCCGTCGCGATGCGCGAACGGATATCGGTCGAAGATGTCGCAGCGCGCGTGCTGGAAACGCCAAACGACGACCCAACCACCGAACGCCGTGTGGGATCGCGGGAATGAAACCGCGGCAGCAATCGGTGTCACTCAATTTCAACAGTGGAGAAGACCAATGAGAAAAAAGACATGCAAACTTTCGCTTGCGGCACTTGCTGCCAGCACAATTCTCGCCGGGACGGCTCAGGCTCAGGAAGGGCCCATCAAGATCGGCGTCCTGGAGGACCAATCCGGCGATTTCGCGGCAGCGACCATGGTGAAGGTGCACGCCATCGAACTGGCGGCCAAAGAGATCAATGACGCGGGTGGTATCGACGGCCGTCCGGTAGAACTGGTGACCTACGATACCCAGTCCGACAACCGTCGGTATCAGGAATTCATGCGCCGGGTTCTGCAATCCGACCAGGTCGATGTCGTCTTTGCCGGGTTCTCTTCGGCGTCCCGTGAAGCCTACCGGCCGATCGTGAACCAGTTCGACGGGCTGGCCTTTTACAACAACCAGTACGAGGGTGGTGTGTGCGATGCCAACATGATCGTGACAGGTGCCGTACCGGAACAGCAGTTTTCCACCTTGATCCCCTGGATGATGGAAGAATACGGGCCTAACGTCTACACGATCGCGGCGGACTACAATTTCGGCCAGATCTCCGCTGAATGGGTGCGCCAGATTGTTGAAGAGCAGGGCGGCACCATGGTGGGCGAGGAATTCATCCCGCTGGGGGTCTCCCAATTCTCGCAGACAATCCAGAACATTCAGACGTCCGAGGCGGATTTCGTGGTGACCCTGCTGGTCGGTGCAGCGCAGGCTTCCTATTACGAGCAGGCCGCATCGTCGAATGTCGGGCTGCCGATGGCCTCTTCTGTCAATGTCGGCCAAGGCTACGAGCACAAGCGCTTCACGCCCCCGAGCCTCAAGGACATGTATGTCACCACGAACTATATTGAGGAAATCGACACTCCCGAGAGCAAGGCGTTTGTCGAGAAGTTCCGCGCGATGTTCCCGGACGAGCCCTATATCAACCAGGAAGCGGCGAATTCCTATATCGCGATGAACCTCTACAAGCAGCTCGTGGAGCGTGCGGGCACGACGGACCATGACGCGATCCGTGGGGTCATCGCCGAAGGAGACGTCTGTTACGACGGTCCGTCGGGCGAGGTCTGTCTCGATCCCAAGAGCCAGCACATGTCCCACTCGATCTACCTTGCCCATGTAGGAGAAGATCACTCGATCGACTTCCCGAAGGTATGGGAAAACATCGAACCCTACTGGCTGGGCGAGGCAGAGTGTGACCTGACGCAAAACGATCCGAGTGCGCAATACACACCGTCGAACCCGCCGCCGGCCAACTGAGGCAGGCGTTCGATCCGGCCCGTCCGCTTGCCGTCGGCGGGCCGGTTTATTTCTGACAGAACCGCGAGAGGCCTGACATGCTGTTCGAGACAGTATTCGCAATCATATACCAATTCGGAGATGCTTTCGCGTTCCTGGTAATCGCTTGCGCTGGACTTGCCGTGATCTTTGGCATGATGGGCGTGATCAACCTGGCACATGGAGAGTTCATCATGTGCGGGGCTTACGTGACCGCGGCGAGCGCGAGGGCCGGTCTGCCCTTGCCGCTTGCCATTGTTTGCGGCGCGGTCGTGGCCGGGCTGGTTGGTATGGTCGTCGAGCGGTTGATCGTCCGGCATCTCTATCACCGACCGTTGGATTCGATCATCGCCACATGGGGATTGAGCCTGATCGCAACGCAGGGTGTGCTGATCATACTCGGCTCGACCATGCCCGGCGTGGGAACGCCGCTTGGTCCGATCGAGGTTGGCGAGCGTTCGTATTCGCTCTACCGGCTGGTCTTGATGGGAACGGCGGTCGCGCTGTTGGCCGGTCTTTACGTCCTGTTCTACCGCACCCGTTTCGGCGTGATTGCCCGGGCGACGATCCAGAAGCCGGAGATGGCACGTGCGCTGGGCGTCGATACCGGGCGGATCTATGGCCTGACGTTCGGGCTGGGCGCCGCGCTTGCCGGCCTCGCCGGCGGTCTCTATGCGCCGACCATGACGATGGTCCCGACCATGGGGGTCACATTCATGGTGGAAAGCTTCGTCACAGTTGTCGTGGGCGGGGCAGACATATTCGTGGGTGCCGCCCCGGCCGCCGCCGTACTGGCCGCGATCCGTGCCGCATTGACCGCCTGGTACGGGCAACTGTTCGGCCAGATCGGCCTGCTGATAGCCGTTATTATCGTTATCCGGATTCTGCCTGGCGGGCTTTCCGGCTGGATCAAGGGAAGAACGCGATGAACGCAACAGATACTGCTGCGCGAGCGGACAGCACCCCGCGCCGCTCCATATTGCGGCGGGGCATTGGCCACCTCGAGGGACCTCAGACCATTGGCGGTGGACCAGCGTTCTGGGCCGTCATGGTGATCGCCATTGCGGTTGCAGCGCTCTACCCGCAATTTGCTGATGCCTGGACCGTTGGGAACGCAGCCTATTTCATGATCTG